>JASEIE010000037.1 GCA_030024065.1 Thermodesulfobacteriota bacterium | reverse complement strand
GTTGTGGTAATCCTGTCCCTTCTCTAATCTGCTGAGGGGGGAGGTGAACTATTACAAAAAATCTAATAACGTTCTAAACGAGAGACCTAAGTAAAAACCCAAAGGGGGATAGTCTGTTAGTATCTCCAACGGAGTGACAACAACTTGCAATCAATGGGAATCTTGGGAGGATGGCCGGGTATGCTGTTAATGCCAGATTTTTCGTGTGATTCCAAGACATCGCCCAGAATCGTAGGAGCTAATCGACTACCCGGCAAACCCATTAACGATACGATAAATATTTATCTCATATCAAAACTCTAATAAAATTTATAAGCTATGCCAGAGAAACCCAGGCTTTTAAGCCTGGGAATGAATGACATCCTTTCGGAGCGAGCCAGGTGAAACCTGGCGAAGCGGAGCAATTTCCGGCATGATCTGGCTATGGTCAGATATCTGACGGGCTTCCATATAAAACACCGATTGCAGTACCATCTGGTGTGGATCCCCCAATATCGAAAGAGGGTACTGCGAGGCAAAATAGTCAGCCGTCTGAAGCGGTTGCTGTATGATGCATGCAGGATGAATAAGTGGTGGATGAGTGAGTTAAGCGTCCAAGAAGACCATGTGCACATTATCATACAGACCAACCCGGGGGATAGTGTGGCAGAGATAGCCCAAAGATTGAAGGGGGGAACAAGTCGGGTGATTCGGAAGGAGTTTCCGGAGTTGGAAGAGTTTTTGTGGGGAGATAGCTTCTGGGCGGATGGGTATTTTGCCGAGACAGTTGGGAACGTTGATGAGGAGGTTGTGAAGCGATACATAAGAGACCAACGTCGGTAATTGTGCCAGATCATGCCAGCAAGCCAGAAACTCTGGGCTTCAGCCCAGAGAGTGGTTCATTTTAATAGATTTTAGATAGGATGTCGAGCTTTTTGAAACAGCTTTTTAAAAAAATCATCGACGCCACAATCATCGACACCGCCTTGACATATTAACTCCATAATGGTATCAGTATTTAATCCCAATTAATGAAAGGAGGTACTCAGATGAAAAGCATGAAACGTTTGGATTCAATAAGGGGCCTGGGGATCGTTTTAATGCTCCTGGTGTTGATTCCCATGGTCGTCACCTCAACAGGGTGGGCGCAGAAGGTTGACCCGAATTACTTCAAGGGCAAGACGATTGAGATCGTCGTCCCCATGGCTGCCGGGGGCGGCGCGGACATCGGCGCGCGGTTCCTGAGCGGTTGGCTGCCAAAATTCATTCCCGGCAATCCATTGGTCATCGTAGTCAACATGCCTGGGGCAACCGGCATGCTCGGGTCCAACCATGTTTACAACGTGGCGAAGAAAGATGGCACAACCATGTTGCAGACAAGCGGGGCAGTGAACCTGATCAGCCTGCTCCAGTTAAAAGGCTGCAAATATGACCTCAACAAGATGCCCAAGGTCATCGTTAACTCCTCTTCTTACATCCATATCGCCAAGGGGGATGTCTACAAAGATTTCAAGGAGCTCTTCGAGAAGGAACTGCTCATCTATGGCCATCTGCCCCCCGGGGGCGGCACGACCACCTCTTTCCTCCTGGGCAGAGAGCTTCTGGGCATTAAAGTTAAAAAGTTAGTCCTGGCCTATGCGGGCTCTGGCGAGGCGAGGCGTGCCTACCTAGCCGGGGAGATCAATTCCACAAGCGAGACCGTCCTGGGATATCCGGGCTACGTCGCGCCCCTGGAAAAAACAGGAGAAACAAAGATACTGTGGCAAACGGGGACTCTGGATGCAGATGGACTGAACATAAGGGTCGATCCTCCCCTCGGACATGTCCCCACCATAGCCGATCGCTACAAGGAGATTTTTGGAAAGCTTCCTTCCGGGAAAATATGGGAAGCCCACAAAGCGGTCTCCGGGGCTATCGATGTCTTTGACAAGATCCTTTGCCTCCCCCCGGGCACGCCCCAGGGGATCGTGGACATTGTAGCGGACGCCTGCGACAATATGGCCAAGGATCCAAAATTTATCGCTGAAGCGGAAGGCAAGATGAAAGTTTCCTATATGGCTGGCGAAAAGATGACGAAACTGTGGGATAAGATTATGGTTGGGTCCGATCCCGACGCCGTAGCCTGGCTCAGGACCTGGCTCAAAGAAAAATGGGGCGTGGAATAAATCCTTGAGGCATCCCCTCCCCGGGTGTGTTTGGAGGAACCTCCTATATAGAGTTTAAGAAATGTTAGAGGGTTTTGTTGGTGCGGCAGCGCTCGTGTGGAATCCTTTTTACCTGTTGATGCTTCTCTGTGGTGTGACGGTAGGCATCGTGATCGGGATCCTGCCCGGAGTCGGGGGGACAGTTGCCATGGCAATTGTGCTGCCCTTCGTTTTCAAACTGGGAGAGCCAAGTGCGGCCCTGGCTTTAATTATCGGGGCAGGTGCCGTCTGCGTTACTTCCGATAGCATCACGGCCATTCTCATGGGTGTGCCGGGGACAGTGGGCGGCGCGGCCACAATCATGGAAGGGTATTCCATGGCCAAGAAAGGGTTGGCGGGTATGGCCCTCGGGGCTGCCCTCACCGCTTCCCTGATCGGCGGCCTCTTTGGCGCCTTATGCCTGACCCTTTCCCTGCCTATCGCCCGACCACTCATCCTTATGATGGGCTCGCCGGACTTCTTCATGATGTCCATCCTGGGGATCATCGCCGTTGCTACCTTAGGCGGACAGTCGCCCATCAAGGGATGTATCGCTGCCGGCCTGGGGATGATAGCATCCTGTGTCGGCGGCGCCCCGGGGATCGGCGTTTTCCGTTACACGTTAGACCAGCCGTATCTCTTCAGCGGGCTCCCCCTGGTGCCAGTGGCCCTGGGGGTGTTTGCCATGCCGGAGATTGTGGACCTGTTGAGCCGCGGGACTTCGATTGCGGATGTTCCGAAGAGCGTCAAAGGTCTGTGGGACGGGGTTAGAGCAGCCCTCAAGAATATCGGATGGGTCTGGAAGGGCTCCCTCATTGGAGCGTACGTTGGAGTCCTCCCCGGAATGGGAGGGTCTGTCGCCAACTGGATGGCCTACGGCTATGCCGTCACGGGCTCCAAAGACAGGTCACAATTCAGCAAGGGGGATATCCGCGGGCTCGTGGCCCCGGAGGCTGCCAATAACGCCTGCGTCGGCGGGGACATGATTCCCACGATCCTCTTCGGCATCCCGGGCGGCCCGATGATGTCTCTGCTCCTGGCCGCCTTCATGATCATCGGGATTTTCCCGGGACGGGAGATGGTCACGAAGCATCTGCCTGTAACCATCTCCATGATCTGGAGTCTGGCCCTGGCGAATGTATTCTCGGCCATTATCTGCTTCAGCTTTGCCCGGCCCCTGGCCCGCATCACGCGCATACCGATCGATCTGCTGGCGCCTTTCATCCTGCTAACGGTCATTTTGGGAGCCTTCCAGAGCACCCGCCACTGGGGGGATCTGTTTACCCTCATTGGTTTTGGCGTCCTGGGCTGGTTCTGTAAGAGGTTCGGATATCCCCGCCCCTCGCTTCTGGTGGGCTATGTTCTGGGGAACGTCGCCGAGCAGTACATGCACATATCCATTCTACGGTACGGGGATGAATGGCTCTACCAGCCCGGCGTGATCATCATCGGACTCCTGATTGTTTTAACCATCTGGATGTCGTTGCGGCAGAACCCGCAATCGTCTGAAGCGAAGACAGACAATGTTTAACAACGAAGGAGGCGTTTCATGAAGATGACCGGTGGGGCGTGGTTTTCACTTTTACTTGCCGTGTTCCTTGCGGCAATGCTTTATGAAGGCACAACCTTTAAATCCAAGGCCTGGATCTACCCGGTTGTGATCGTGACCCCGACCCTTATCCTCGCGCTTATCCAGTTATACAGGGAACTGAGGGGCATGAAGAAGAAGGATGTAATTTACGATATCACTCCCGATCAAACCCAATCCACAAGGGTTATATACAGGAAAGCCGGGAAGTATATGGCCTGGATCCTGTGCTCGTTTGCCCTGATTTGGCTCATAGGATTTAAACTCGGGTTCGTACTCTGGTTTATCATCTTTCTCAGGGTGGAAGGCAAACGGAGCTGGCTGAAAACTCTGATTACCGTCGGGGTGGCGGTTTATCTGATCATGGTTCAGTATGCGGTCATATTCGGTGTCCACTGGCCGGAAAGTATCCTGGAGAAATATGTAAAATTACCTTTCTAAAGTCCCTATCTCCTCCCCCCGGCTGCCCGGGGGACGGGGTATTCCGGGCGCCTGTGCCGGCGGGTCAGATCTGGCAGCAGAAAGGGTCTTTGCCTCTTGTTTGATAATAATATTTTGGAAGCGGAGAAGGGCGGATCCTTCTGTTTAGGAAGCGACAGCCGGGGGAGCCTTTTTTCCCCGGTGGAGATAGGATGATCGAAGCAGGCATCAAGCAGATCCGTCAAGAGTTAGAGTTGATCTACAGTGAACGTCAGTGAACATCTCAGGAAAAGAGTCGTTGCGAGGAGTGTAGCGATGCGGCAATCTCATTCCTTGTGAGATTGTTTTACTTCGTTCGCCATGACCATCTCTTCGATGCTAACTTATTTAAGCCGTTTACTATAAGAATCATATCGGGCCTTCGAAGGAGCTTAATATGTATGCCAAAAAAATTGCAGAATTTGTGGGTTCACTGTCTTATGAAGACCTGCCCAGGGAGGTCATCGTAAAGACAAAAGAATGCACCCGGGATCATGTGGGCTGTATTTTAGGGGCCTATCCCCTACAGGAAGCCAAGATGATTGCCGAATGGGCGAGGGACCTCGGCGACCGGCCAGAGAGCACCATTTTGGGTTTCGGGTATAAGACATCCTGCCGCAACGCCGCTCTGGCCAATGGCTATCTCTCCGAGGTTCTGGAAATGCAGGACGGTTTGACTTCGGCGAATATGCATCCTGCCTCATGTGTCCAACCCGCTGCCCTGGCCCTGGCCGAGTGCTTAAAGAAAGGGCCAAAAGAATTTATTACTGCCGTCGTGGCCGGGTATGAAGTGGGGAATCGAGTTGCCGAATCGTTGCCTGCCGAGAAGAGCACGGGAACTATGAAAACAGGCACAGCAGGAACTTTTGCCTCCGCAGCTGCCGCGGGAAAGCTTCTGGGACTAAATGTCCCCCAACTGATTAATGCCCTGGGAATCGCCGGGTTTTTATTGCCCCTCTCCACCCGGGAGAATGTCTGGGGGACGACGATTAAACCGGCCCATCCGGGGCAGGCATCCATGGTGGGGATCGAATCGGCCTTGCTGGCTCAAAAAGGATTTACGGGATGTCAGGAAATCTTCATGGGCACCCCTCCCCGGCACCTGGGGTTCTGCAATGTGATCAGTCAAGACCCCCTCTATGAGAAACTGATCGAGGGCCTGGGGGAAAAGTATACGATCATGGATGTATATTACAAACCCTATTCAGCCTGCCGCCTCTCTCACAGCGCGGTGGAGGCGGCCCTGGCCCTGGTGCAGGAGAATGTCATCGATCCGGCCATGGTCCAAAAAATAGAGGTGAAAACTTATGCCCGCGCTTCCCGCGAACTGGGGAAAAGGTTTCCCAACCCGGAAAGCAGCATATCGTTCTGCCAATTCAGCATCCCTTATCTCATGGCTTCGGTCGTGTGGGACCGAGCCATCAGCCCCAAATCATACACCCGGGAGAAGATCTCCAATCCCAAGATTCTGGAGCTGGCAAAATTGGTGGAGGTGACGGCGGACGAAGCCATGACCAGGGTGTACCCGGAAAAGGCGCCGGCCAGGGTGCGGATTATCCTGCGGAACGGAACTTCTTTTGAAAAGCAAGTGGATGTTTTAAAATGGGAACCCTCCAGAGGAATTCCTGTGGAGGAGCAGATGGCCAAATATTACAGCCTGGCGGCAGAGGTCTTGTCCAGAGAAAAAGCAGAGATGGTGGCCCAAAAGATCCATCATCTGGAAAGGGTGGAGATTTCAGATCTCATGAAAGATCTGGTTAAATAAAAGATTTAGAGGAGCAGAAGGAAGAACCGGCAGATTCTGTGGGTTCGTCTCCGGGAGCAGGGGGAGAGGGATTCTTTGCAGGGAAGGAAATTTCAGGGATGTTTGAAAAATGGAAAAGGAGGAGAGAAAAATGGCATACGCGGAAGTTATGGCCGATCATTTTGGGAAACTTTCTTATGAAATGCTTCCCCCGGAAGTGATTCACCAAGCCAAGATCGTTTTACTGGACTTTATGGGAATTTGTATCGGCGCAGGGATTATGCCCGAAGCGCATCAGCTTAACAATATGGTAAAGGCCTGGGGGGATAAGGAAGAGGCCTCTGTTTTGGGGATGGGGTTTAAAACATCCGTTCGAAGCGCCGCTTTTGGCAACGGCATTTTGAGTACCCTTCTCGAACTCCAGGACGGCCTCCAGTTCAGGGGGATCCATATTTCCGAAGCCGTTCCCCCGGCGGTCCTGGCCTTGGGCGAACGAGAAAAGGTCGATGGCAAGAAGTTCATCGCTTCTCTGGTCACAGGGTATGAAGTCGCCGGACGGCTCGCCGAGGCCGTCTTTCCATCCCATTTAAAAAGGGGATATATGCCGTCGGGAACGGTCGGGGCCTTTGGGGCCGCTGCGGGTGCCGCCAAGATTCTTGACCTGGGAAGCGCGGGGATCAGAGAGTCCATGGGCATCATGGCCCGTATTGTACCCATGTCCATCGAGTACGAGGACAACAAACTGGGCGGCTTTACCGCCAAATTCTTACACGGCCCCCAGGCTGCCAAGGCAGGCGTAGAGGCCGCCTTGCTGGCCCAGGCCGGCGTCACCTCCTTCCCCGAACCTTTCGCTGGGTCCGACAGACTGAAGCAGGGATTTTGCTATATCGGCTGTGATAAACCCAACATGAACTACCTGACCGACGGACTGGGCAAAACCTATTCCATGCCCAAATTATATTTTAAGCCGTTTTCGGCCTGCCGCCATACCCACGGCGCCATCGAAGTGGCAATAAAGGCCGTGCGCGAGAACCCGGTTGTTCCCCAGGATATAGAGTCCATGACCATAAGAACCTACCATATGGCTGCTATTTCAACGGGGCAGAACTATACCAACCCAAAAAGCACCTTCATCAGCTGTCAATTCAGCATCCCCTACCTTGTGGCGGCGTCGATTATGGATCACAAACTGGGCCTGGAGCAGTTGAGTAAAGAAAAAATTGCCAATCCGGCCGTGCATGAACTGGCCGCCAAAGTGAAGGTCGTAGAAGACCCGGAGATCGAAAAAGTATTTCCGGAAAAGTCTCCATCCGTTATCGAGATCCGCACCAAAGCAGGGAAGGTTTTTACGGCCCGGACAGACGCGGCCAAGGGAGATCCTCAGAATCCCATGTCCGAACAGGACTTCATTGAGAAGTTTCATTCCCTTACCTCACAACGGATGGTAGAGAAATCGAGGCAGGAGATGGTCTCGATGGTTCTGAATCTGGAAAAACTGGATGACCTTTCCAAACTGATGAAACTGATTTTTGGATCAATCTCTATTGGATCAATCTCTAAATAAGGATACAGGAGGGAACCATGGATGCATCCTTTATAGTCGTTGAGAACGCGATGAAAACAGAATATTCCACCCTGCCGAAAGAGACGGTCGATATTACCAAGGGATTTATCATCGATACGATCGGCGCCATCATGGCAGGGTCCACTGCTTATGGGGTCAAGGAATTGAAAGAACAGTTGCTGGATTGGGGAGGGAAACAGGAAAGCACCATCCTCTTCCACGGGGAAAAGATCCCGGCGCCCAGTGCAGCCTTGGTGAATAGCCTGATGGCTCATGCCCGCGAGCTGGATGATGTCCACGACGATGCGCATGTCCATTCCAACATTACCATTTTGCCCGCAGTCCTGGCCGTCTCTGAAGCCAAGGGGAATGTTTCCGGCAAAGATTTTATAACTGCCATGACTCTGGGAACCGATCTGGTCTGCCGGATGGGGGTAGCCACCCAGAAAGATACAGGGTGGCATTGGTCAACCGTTTATGGCTATGCCGGATGCGCGCTGGCAGCCGGAAAGATTTTGAAGCTGGATGAGAAGCAGATGCATAACGCCCTGGGAATTGCCTACACAATGACCTCCGGGATTCTGCAGAACCTGATCGACGGGGCTTTGATGAAGAGAATCATGCCTGGTTTATCCGCCAAAGGAGGCGTGATGGCAGCCTGTTTAGCCACAAAGGGGATTACCGGGGCCAAAGGGCTTTGGGAGGGAAAGTACGGATATTTCAATCTCTATGAACGGGGGTTATATAACCGGGAGGAATTAATCAAGGACCTGGGGAAAAGGTTCGAGGGAACGAATGCGAGTGTCAAGCTTTACCCCTGCTGCCGGTGCAACCATGCTTCCATCGATGCCATGCTTTCCATCCAAAAAACGAAAGATATCAAGGCCGGCGACGTGAAAGAAATTGAAATCATAGTTCCGGAACATGTCTTTGAAATTACAGGGAAGCCTTTTGAAATCAGAAGCAATCCCCAGGTGGATGCCCAGTTCTCTCTTCAATATACAGTAGCCGCTTCCCTGATCAGAAAGAAGATCTCCTTAGAAGACTTTGAAGAAGCGGCGGTAAGGGACCCTCAGGTTATGGACCTGACCAAAAAGATCAAAATTGTTGTTGATCACTCGATCCCAGGAAGGCCGTTAACCCCCTCGACCGTGAAGATAGAACTGAAGAACGGGGAAAAGGTCGAGTACAAAACCGAATTCATGAAGGGCCAGCCGCAGAATCGCTTAAACCGGGATGATTTCTTCCAGAAACTCGGCGGACTGCTTTCCTATTCTAATATGCCCGTCAACGAGAAAAAGTTGGAAGGAATATTTGCGATGGTGGAAGACCTGGAAAAACTGGATGATATGCGAAAGCTCACCAGACTCTTGGCCCCAGAGAAACCATAGGGGTGGCCCCCGAGAGGCCTGGTTTTGCAGGAGAAACGGGAGTAACCATTTCGGAAAAACTGCCCCGGAGAATCGAGAGAAACCGGGGTCGCCATTCTACAATTGTTGTCTGTGCGACGATGTGGAAGTCAGCCGCCAACCAAGGTTATAGCGGACATCTAAAGAAAGGAGTCATTGCGAGGAGCGTAGCAACGCGGCAATCACATGAGGTTGCTTCTCTTCGTTCGCCGTGACCATCTCTTCGACGGCAACTCAACTTTAGCTGTTCACTATAAATCTTCAAAAGGCTTCTCTTTCTTTTGCCGTTTGCGGAAAAGCGGCGCCTGAAAACTTTGCCGATCAACTGTTAGCAGGGTGCTGAAAAGCACCTCACGGTCGTGTGCCTTCTTTCTCGGGTGTGGCTGATAACAACCCAGTCCCTTCGCTCGGCCGATAATTGTGGATAAGGCTACCTTCATACCCCGCTTGGCTAAACGGTCCCTGATGGCTGATTAGTTGTAGGTGGTAATAGGCAGGGTAGAGTCATCGATAAATCCTTCTCCACCATTAGTTCCTTCTCAATCTCCTTCTCCACCCGGGTAGATATTCTGGCCGGGGTTTCCCTCCGGTAGGCAAGGCACAATCTACTTGGGTCATGCCGATACTGCTTCAAAAGGGCAAAGAATCTCGTCTTGCCGATCCCCAAAATCTTCTCAACCGCCGCCCTGTCGAGCATCCCCTAGGAGTATCCCTTCAGCAGAACCTTCACTTGCTCAGCAGTGAACCGCTTATGTATCTGATCCATACATCCCTCCTTTTCACTGAGGAATATATCACTGGGGTTCACTCTTCAAGCATTAAGAAGTTCACTTTTCAGTCGTAAATAACAAATCTCAAAAAATTTTACACTACCCGCTTGACAGGCTTGGGGGGGGTGATATACCAAGAGACAAGATTAGCCCCGTAGGGAAATCCATGTGGGTATTCCAAGGAGACGTTAGTTCCTTGACATGCCACTAAAGATTTTGGGAAAATTAAACTATTACAGAAATTCAACAAGGGGGAGAAAATGAAATCAAAGCCTTTACTTCCAGAGATGTGGCATAAGGAAGCGGATGTGGTGGTTGTCGGCTATGGAGCAGCGGGTGCTACGGCAGCTATAACGGCCCACGATGCAGGAGCAAGAGTGCTAATCCTGGAGAAGGCACCTGATGGAGAGGAAGGAGGGAATAGTCGAGTAGCGGGTCAAGGCTGGTTCAATCCGACGCCGGTCGATAGAGGGATCACCTATTTCAATGCGTTGTGTGGTGCCTACACCGTCGTGAAGGAAATGGTTCGAGCATGGGCTGAGGAGATGGCTAAAAATACTGACTGGATTAAGAGCTTGGGAGGTAACCCGGTGGAGACACGTACAGGACCCGGAGGAGCTGAGTTCCCAGAGCTTCCAGGATCAGACTGTGTCCATATTTATCAATTGGACGGCCAGCTTGGGTACGAGAACCTGTGGAAACTGCTGAAAGCCTCTGTAGATAAAAGACACATCGAGGTTCTATATTCGACACCGGGGAAAGAATTGATCGAGAATTGTCCAGGGAAAGAGATACTTGGCGTCAGGGCAGAACGAGAAGGGAGTCCATTGAATATAAAGGCCAAGAGGGCTGTCGTCTTGACCTGTGGGGGTTTTCAGAATAACCAGGAGATGATCAGGGATTTTCTGCCAAACTTACCCTACTGCTATCCACTGGGTACGCCGCATAATACAGGAGATGGCATAAAGATGGCTATGACTGTGGGGGCAGACCTCTGGCACATGAATAACATAGCAGGCCCTTGGTATTCCCTAAAGGTTCCTGAAATTCCGGCAATCTTAGAGATAGTGCCTTTGCACTATGCCAAAGAATTTCCTGGGGGCATGGTCGTTGTTGGTGCCGACGGGAAGAGGTTTATGAACGAAAAATTTAGAAATACTCATGGAAAAATAAAAGTTGCTGGTCAATGGACTCAAGCGCCTGCTCCCTGCCCTATGTTCATGATATTTGATCATACTCTGTTCTCAGGGGGTCCTTTCTATGACAAGAATCTCTATCATGGCTGGAACGCAATACTTAAGGTTTATGATTGGAGTGAGGACAACAGCGCTGAGTTGGCGAAGGGCTGGATCAAGAAGTCCGATACAGTGACAGAGCTAGCGAAGAATATAGGATTAGACCCGGCAGCAGTAGAAGACACCGTCAATAAATGGAACGCGTATTGCGCCGCTGGCAAGGACCCTGAGTTCGGTAGGACAAGGATGCTATCACCTATAGAGCACTCACCTTTCTACGCTATTGAGCTATCTCCACTTTTTTTCAACACTCAGGGTGGCCCAAGACGCAATGGGAAGGGTCAAATACTGCGGCCTGACGGCAGTCCTATCCGAAGGTTATACAGTGCGGGGGAACTTGGTTCAATCCATAGTTTCCTGTGTCAGGGTGGGGGGAACCTCGGAGAGTGTATGGCTTTTGGGCGAATTTCAGGCCGGAATGCCACAACGGAAAGGTCTTGGGAATAGACATGTACCTGCTGAGTGCCTTGCTCCCACCGACACACTGACGCCGCTCTCCTGTCGGCTTCACACCATGGGTTGTGAGACCTATGGCAGCGCTTTCGTTTCTATGATGTGTTTTACCTGGTAATCTGTAAATAATCCCAGATTCCGGCCTATCCAGTGGCTACTCCACCTGTTCCAGCCGAAGCCTTTGCGTTTTCTTGCACGCATCGGATGCTGCCGAATCTTCTTCCCTACCCGGTCCTTTACATATCCGAAGCATAGCATATGCAAAACAGAACAGATAGCGGTCACCTTAGTCAGGTCAATACCCACTAAATATCATTTCATCGCGGCGATGAATAATGGTTGACATGTGGGAGAAGAGGGAGTATAAGGATACCAAAATTACAGTGTTAAGTGATTAACTGTATTCATGCTTCCCTGTAGTTGTGGCTAAGCCTTAACTAAAAGTAAAAATAGAGAGGAGAGATGAGATGAAATGCAAAAAGTGTCGGTTCATCATCGGAAAATCTTCTTTGTTTATCCTGTTCTTCCTATGCATCATCATGGTAGTTCCCATCGCCAGTTGGGCCCAAACACCTATCCCGGCAAACTTCTATAAAGGCAAGTCGATTGAAATCATTGTGCCCAGTGCCGTTGGAGGGGGTTCGGATATCTTTGCGCGGTACATGTGTGATTGGTTGACAAAGTATATTCCAGGCAACCCTGTCACCTTGGTGCGCAACATGCCAGGGGCTGTCGCAATGATTGGATGTAACTATGTTTACAATATTGCCAAGAAAGACGGCCTCACCCTGCTGGCTGCAGATTCGGGTTCAAATGTGGGTAGTCTGCTTCAACAGAAGGGGGTGGAATATGACCTGACCAAGATGCCCCTCGTTTTGTCAGGTCCTTCAGGGCAGCTCTATTATATTAAGGCCGATCTCATTAAGGATTTCAGGGATATTTTCGAGAAGGAAATAATCATCTATGGCCATAAGCCCCCTGGCGGCGGCCTCACTACTGCTTTTATTTTGGCACAGGAGCTTCTCCAGTTTAAAACGAAAAAATTGATTTTGGCTTACGGTGGCTCTGGCGACACTCGAAGGGCGTTTCTCTCGGGGGAACTCAACACCTCCAGTGATACGACGGCCGCATATACGAGCCAAGTCTTGCCGATGGAAAAAAGAGGGGAAATAAAGATGCTCTGGCAAAGCGGGACCTTAGATGAGGCGGGGAAAGTGATTCGGCTCCATCCTCCGATTGGTCATATTCCCTCTGTGTATGATCGATATCTTGAAGTTCATGGCAAACCGCCTTCAGGGAAAGTCTGGGAGGCTTTCAAAACGATCATAGGTGCCGTCGTGGTGTATGAAAAAACTTTAGCCTTTCCTCCCGGAACGCCTCCCGAGATTGTCAGCATTGTAGCCGATGCCTGCGAAAAGCTGGTGAAAGATCCGCAATTCATCGCCGACGCCGATGCGAAATTAAAATCCACCTTTACGGCCGGCGCATCGATGAGAAAAGGATTTGAGAAAAATGTTGTCGGCGCGAATCCAGAAGCGGTCGCCTGGCTTAGAACCTGGCTGCGGGAGAAGTGGGGAGTTCAGTAACATCCTTTAGCGAGCTCCCTTTGCCACAGATTTAACCCAACCAAAGGCGAGCTCTTATCATTTATAAAGACTGGAGGATTTGAGATGACATCTGATTATGTCCGAAAAATCTTATGGGTTGACCTTGGTCTTGAAAAGATCATTCCTCAAGACCTGGAGGCGGTGGCTATAAGAAAGTTCATAGGCGGTTCTGGTCTGACCGCCAAGATCATGTGGGATGAGACCGGCCCAGATACTCAGCCTTTCTCGGAGGGAAACCCATTAATCTTCATGATTGGACCTTTGACCGGAACCGCCGTTCCCAGCAGCAGTCGGTATACTGTGGCATCGATATCTCCCCTAACCGGAATCTGGGGTGAGGCTCATGCCGGTGGGTCTTTTGGATTTGACCTAGCTCGTACGCCCTTTATGGGCATCGTGTTTAAGGGAAAGGCGAAAAGGCCGGTATATTTGTGGGTCAATAATGGTTCTGTCGAACTCAGGGATGCCGATCACCTCTGGGGCAAGGATACCTGGGAGGTAAGCGATCCCATAAAAAGAGAGACCGGTGATGATGTTGCCATAGCCACGATCGGTCAGCCGGGGGAGAAAGGCGTGAAATTAGCGACCGTGATGGGCGATGGCAAGGCGTCGAGGGCAGCAGGGAGGAGCGGTTTAGGTGCGGTAATGGGATCAAAAATGCTTAAGGCCGTTGTCGTCATGGGGACTGGCAGGCCGATGGTCCATAATGAGGAGGAGCTTAAGGAAAGCATCAGCCAATATTACCCCCGTACTCGTTTAGACATGGAAAACTTGAAAAAGAGGATGGCTGAGGCGCTATGGGGGCGGGCTGCCCTGCTGGCTTGCATCAAGAACTGGAACCTTGGGGAAATCGAGGACTTCGATGATAAGCTGGTTGCAGCCTGGCAAAAGGGTGAGCCCTTCTATTGCAAAGGTTGCCGATCGTCATGCCAGGCTGGAGGGATGACCTATAACGGTGTGAGATATATTCATGGGGAATCCATGTATCCCTTCGGCTCTAATTGTCTCATAAATGACTTTGACGCCCTGATTGAGGCGCATGACCTGTGCAACCGGCACGGTCTGGACTCTATTTCCACGGGGCAGGTTATTGCCTTTGCCATGGAGTTGTATGAGAAAGGGATGATCACCAAGGAAGATACCGGGGGAATAGAATTGAGGTGGGGGAATGGCGATGCCATGCTCCAGATACTGAGGAAAATCATTGCCAGAGAAGGGTTAGGTCAGCTACTGGGGGAGGGAGTTAGAGAAGCAGCGCGAAAGATCGGCGGCCTGGCTTCGGAGTATGCCATCCATGTAAAGGGGCTGGAGTTCCCGCTCTTTGACCCAAGGTACAAGAACGCCTGTGCCCTGCAATATGCTACCTCCAATAGAGGAGCCGATCACGTTGATGGGCTCGTTGGAGTACACTCTCACAAGGCGGGCAGTGGATACGCGGCTTCGTACGCCGCGCCATACCTGGAGGGTGAAGATGCAAAAAGAGCAGGAGATGATCCTTTTGCGGTTAAAGGGGTGGGGCCGCTAACTGCCTGGTCACAGGATTTTGATGCCTTGCTCGATTCGCTGCAGGTCTGCAAGTTTCTGACCCGGGCGCGCTCGTGGATCAGAGAGCCGATTACACCTTTTGCGGGCGTCCAGCCTGAGAAGCTTTTGGAATGGCTGAACCTGATAACCGGGTGGGATCTGGATTTTAAGGAGTTCATGCGCACGGGCGAGCGCATCTTTAATTTGAAACGTGCTTTCAATGTACGGCGGGGGATCAGCAGAAAAGATGATACGCTGCCGTCACGCATTCTGGTTCAAAAGCGCGGCGGGAAAGCCCCCACAGCGGCAAATTTACCCCCTCTCGGAGAGATGCTCAACGAATACTATCAATATCGAGGGTGGGCCGACGAAGGGATCCCCACCAAAGAGAAACTTGCGGCACTGGGTCTGGATAAACCATAGAAGTGTCCCCCGCAGCAGAAATAAGACGGTGAGATGTAGTTCGGTTCCGCGAATAGGCGGGCCGTCTCAAACCGTCGGAAGAATGGAGTGAGATACCGAAGAAATCAGTTGGCTGAGAACCTGGAGTCGTGAGGAACAGGAAGCAGAATAAGCCTTTGGCGCATCATCAGACCAGCGGCTCGCAAAAGAAAGGAGGCAGGCAGGAGGAATATTAAATGCTTATTCATGCGTCCTGGTAACCTGGCGTAAACCCAAAAAGTGAAATAGGAAAGGAGAGGTGAGATGAAAAGCGAAAGGCCTCGGTTCATCATCAGAAAAGCTTCTTTATTTTTACTATTCTTCCTTTGCATCCCCATGGCAGTTCCCATCGCCAGTTGGGCCCAAACATCTATCCCGGAAAACTACTATAAAGGCAAGTCGATTGAAATCATCGTGCCCAGTGTCGCCGGAGGGGGTGTGGACATCTTTGCGCGGTTCATGTCTGATTGGTTGACAAAGTATATTCCAGGTAACCCTGTCACATTGGTGCGCAACATGCCCGGGGCCGTCGGAATGATTGGATGTAACTATGTTTACAATATTGCCAAGAAAGATGGCCTCACCCTGCTGGCTGGAGATGCCGGTTCAAATTTGAGTAGTCTGCTTCAACTGAAGGGTGTGGAATATGACCTGAACAAGATGCCTCTCGTTTTGTCAGGTCCTTCAGGGCAGCTCTATTATATTAAGGCCGATCTCATTAAGAATTTCAAGGATATTTTCGAGAAGGAAATAATCATCTATGGCGCTAGGCCCCCCTGGCGGCGGCCTCTCTACTGCTTTTATTTTGGCAAAGGAGCTTCTACAGTTTAAAACGAAAAAATTGATTTTGGCTTACGGTGGCTCTGGCGACGCTCGAAGGGCGTTTCTCTCGGGGGAACTCAACACCTCCAGCGATACGACGGCCGCATATACGAGCCAAGTCTTGCCGATGGAAAAAAGGGGGGAAATAAAGATGCTCTGGCAAAGCGGGACCTTAGATGAGGTGGGAAATGTGATTCGGGGCGATCCTCCGTTCGGTCACGTTCCCTCTGTGTATGATCGATATGTTGAAGTTCATGGCAAACCGCCCACAGGGAAAGTATGGGAGGCTTACAAAACGATCTTGGTTGCCTGCGTGGTGTTTGAAAAATCTATTGCCTTTCCTCCCGGAACGCCTCCCGAGATTGTCAGCATTGTAGCCGATGCCTGCGAAAAGCTGGTGAAAGATCCGCAATTCATCAAGGACGCCGATGCGAAATTGAAATCCACTATTACCACAAAATTCAGTTGGGTTTGGCCATTTGCTGAGGCCTGGTGAATAAA
>JASEIE010000379.1 GCA_030024065.1 Thermodesulfobacteriota bacterium | reverse complement strand
CCGAGGAGAAACCCCGACTGGCCATCCTTCCCTTCTTCATTGAAAGGGAAGCCTTCTGCCCGGTTTGCAGGACGGTCTTTCAGAGGGGAGAGATTTTGCCCGGCTCTCAGAATGCGCTGACGCGACTTCTATACTCCAAGATAGAAGCCAAAGGGATTTTTAAAGTTTTTCCTTTGGAAAAAGTGGAAGAGGTCTTTTCCAAATCAGAGAAGAGAAAATTTGAAGAAAGACCGAAGGTCTCCTCTATCGAATTGGGCAAGGAACTGGGCAGCGATTTCATCTTGATGGGGGTCGTTTTCCGTTTTGAGGAAAGGGTTGGATCTTCTGTGGGCGTTGAGAAGCCCGCCTCTGTTGGGTTTGATCTCCATCTTTTTCGCTTGAAGGATGGGGTGGAGGTATGGAGAGGGAAGATGGATGAGACCCAGAGACCTCTCAGCGAAAATCTCTTCAAGATAGGTTCCTTCTTCAGGAGAAAAGCCCACTGGCTGACAGCAGAGGAACTGGCCAGCGTGGGAATGAATGAGGTGTTGAGGAGACTGCCCGGAGCAGCAGAGCTGGAAGAAAAATAACATTGCAAATTGAAAATTGTAAATTGCAAAATTAAAAATTTACAGTTGATGAACTCGTAAAAAGTTAAAAAATACGCCTTGCTGTCATTCCGGCCCCGTATCAAGTACGGGGTGAACTCCAGCCGGAATCCAGTCTTTTCAAGTAATTATAAGTTCTCTGGACTCCGGTTTTCACCGGAGTGACGACTTTTAATGAGTTCATCACAGTTAACAATTTGCATTTTTCAATTTGCAATTTCCAATGAGTGTTTTCATATGATCATCATCCCTGCGATTGACCTGAAAGATGGGAAGTGTGTGAGGCTCTCCCAGGGCCGGATGGATCAGGAGACGATCTATTCGGAAGACCCGGTTCAAATGGCCAAGCATTGGGAGTCCAAAGGAGCGGAGAGGCTCCATGTCGTCGATCTCAATGGCGCCGTGACGGGAAAGCCCTTTCACCAATCTCTGATTAAGGAGATCATTAAACCTCTTCACATCCCCGTTGAAGTCGGTGGCGGTATCCGGGACCTTGTGACCATAGAAAATTATCTCTCATCAGGGGTGAGTTGGGTCATCCTTGGAACCTCAGCATTAAAGAATCGCCCACTCCTCGAGGAAGCCTGCAGATGCTTTCCCGGAAAGGTGATCCTCGGCATTGATGCCAAAGGAGGAAAGGTGGCTGTGGAGGGATGGAAAGAGGTCGCCTCCATGGAGGCCGTTGAACTGGCAAGGCAGTTTGAAGGGATGGGTCTTTCTGCCATCGTCTATACCGATATTGAGAGGGATGGAATGGAGACGGGGGTGAACTTGGAAAGGACCTGGGCATTGGCTCAAGCCATCTCAATTCCTGTCATTGCTTCAGGAGGGGTTTCCCGGGTCGAAGAGATCAGGCATCTCTTGGAAATAGAATCCGATGGCATCATCGGAGTGATTGTCGGACGCGCCCTCTATACAGGTCGGTTCGATCTGGAGGAGGCTATCCGCATAGTCAAAAAGGATGTCGATTAATCATCGTCTTTTCTGCATTAAGAAGTCAGAAGCCAGAATCCAGAGTAGAAAAGAGTGTATTTTTATTCTGAATCCTGACTCCTGGATTCTGAATTCTCTGTATTGAGGAACTTACGATGCTTGCCAAAAGAATCATCCCCTGTCTCGACGTGAAGGATGGACGGGTGGTGAAAGGAACCCAGTTTGTAACCCTGAAGGATGCGGGTGATCCGGTTGAGAATGCAAAGGTCTATGATGAGCAGGGCGCTGACGAGATTGCCTTTCTGGATATCACCGCCTCCCATGAGAATAGGGATATCCTCATTGATATCGTCCGACGGACGGCAGAGGAGATCTTCATTCCCCTCACCGTTGGAGGCGGGGTAAGAAATCTTGAAGATATTCGGAGCCTTCTGAAAGCCGGTGCGGACAAGATCTCCATCAACACCGCTGCTGTGAAGGACCCCACATTTGTAAAGAGGGCATCGAAGCGTTTTGGCAGCCAGTGCATTGTCATCGCCATCGACGCGAAGAGAAGAGGGGAGGGTTGGAAGGTTTACACGCACGGGGGAAGGGTCCCCACAGGGATCGATGCTGTCCTCTGGGCAAAGAAGATGGAGGAGATGGGAGCAGGAGAAGTCCTGCTGACGAGTATGGATCGGGATGGGACAAAGGACGGCTACGACATTGAATTAACAAGAACCATTTCAGAAGGTGTGGGGATTCCAGTCATTGCTTCAGGAGGAGTCGGCACCCTTGAACACCTTTATGAAGGACTCGTTTCAGGAAAGGCCGATGCCGTGCTTGCCGCCTCTATCTTTCACTATCGGGAATATACGATCGCTCAGGTCAAATCGTTTCTGAAAGAAAAAGGAGTCACGGTTCGGCTATAGAGATAGGGAGATAAGGGGATGAGGAGATGGGGAGCTATCACCCCATTTCCCTATTTCCCCATCACCCCAAATCTTCAATCGAAGGATGAACTATTTCATCTTGATATTAGCTACTGGTTTCGGAGCAGGATACTCTCCCATAGCCCCAGGGACTTTGGGCACTCTCCTTGCCATTCCCATCTATTACTTCCTTTCTGAAATGTCATCCCCACTTTATGAACTGACGCTGATCACCTTCTTCTTCCTCTCGTCCTGGATTTCAGGAAGGGCACAACAATATTTTGGCAAGAAGGACGACCAGAGGATCGTCATCGATGAGATGATGGGCTTCTTCATCACCGTGCTCTGGGTGACGAAGACACCTCTCTTGATTTTGGTCGGTTTCATTCTCTTCCGGTTTTTCGATATCCTCAAACCCTTCCCCATCCGCCGTTTCGAAAAAGTAAGGGGAGGATTTGGAGTGGTATTAGATGATGTTTTAGCAGGGATTTACTCGAATATCATCCTTCAAATTATTTCATCCTATTTTACCCTCTCCCCTGGTGGGAGAGGGGCAGGGTGAGGGGGCACAGGGGTTCTCACATGAAGTTAGAGAAAGCCATTGGAGATCTTTTGCGGGAGAAGGGGTTCACCCTATCCATTGCCGAATCCTGCACCGGAGGACTGATCTGCGATCGCATTACCGATATCCCAGGAAGCTCAAACTATTTCATGGGTGGAATGGTTACTTACAGCAATGAATCCAAGGCAAGGCATTTAGGGGTTCCATTGGATGATATAAAGAAGTATGGAGCGGTAAGCCCTCAGGTCGCGAAAAAGATGGCTCAAGGAGTTCGAAAAGCCTTCGGCACAACATTCGGATTATCCACCACAGGTGTAGCAGGACCAACAGGTGGAACCAAGGAAAAACCTGTTGGACTCGTTTTCATCGGATTGGCCAAAGGCAAAAAAACATGGGTGAGGAAATTAAATTTAGAAGGAAGTCGGAAAGAGATAAAAGAGAAGGCCGCTGAGAA
>JASEIE010000378.1 GCA_030024065.1 Thermodesulfobacteriota bacterium | reverse complement strand
GGTGGTGCTCCGGAACAAGAAAAAAGAACCAGGTTTTTTAATGGTTGTAGTCGATCCAAGAGTAACAGAGACAGCCAAGCTAGCCGACATCCATCTACGGCTCAGGCCCGGGACTGACGCCCTGCTGTTCAAAGCGATGATCAAGATTTTGCTCAACGAGGGACTTGTGTCCAAAGATTATCTGGCCGCCAGAGTCGATGGTTTCGAGGGTATTCAAAGCTGGTTTGATGATGTAGATGTGGAAGATAACTGCCGTGTTTGTGGATTGGATGCCAGTGCTGTTCAGGAATTCACCCGTCTGTTTGCCACCCGTAAAAGCGCCATACGGAGTGATTTGGGCATTCTGATGGGACGGCACAGCACTCTTAATTCTTATTTGGAATTGATCCTTCTTGCTTTAACAGGACGCATCGGGGTCAGCGGCGGCAATGTCTTTTTGGGCCACCTGATGCCGATGGGATCTCATACGTCCGAGGAAGACCCGAGGACATGGAGAACAGTGGTGACAAAGATTCCATTGATCATGGGGGTCTTCCCGCCCAATGTGATGCCGGAAGAGATCGATAATAACCACCCCGAACGTATCCGGGCTGTGATCGTCAGCGGGTCCAATCCCTTACGGTCTTATGCTGACACGACCGCTTATGAAAAATCCTTCGCAAAACTTGAATTGCTCGTAACCATTGAGGTGGCCATGAGCGAGACAGCAGTTCTATCTCATTATGTCCTTCCGGCCAAGTCAGGCTATGAGAAGTGGGATGGTACATTTTTCCAGTGGAGGTATCCGGATTATTACTTTGATATGCGACGTCCTGTTGTGCAGGCAGATGGGGAGCAGGTAGAAGAGGCTTTCATCTACATTGAGCTGGCTGAGAGGTTAGGCATGATCCCTGATTATCCATCCAAACTCCGGGAGCTCACCAAGGACCGGCCACACTTCGGCGTTGCGCTGATGGAATACATCCGTGCTAATCCAAAGGCAGAACCGTGGCTTCCTTATATTTTAGCGAAGACCCTTGGAGAGGAGTTGGGGTCCAAAAATCTGGCCGCACTCTGGGGACTTCTGGCGCGATTTCCAATGATGCACCCCGAGGAGGTGGCCCGTGCCGGTTATCAGGTGGGGCCGATGACAGGTGAAGAGATATTCAGGAAAATTCTAAATACGCCCGGCGGAGTAAAAATCGGAGTGGTTGATGCGGAGAACAACCTTTCCCTCCTAAAAACTCCGGACAAGAAAATCCATGTCCATCTCCCCGAAATGGAGTCATGGGTCAGGGAAATAACTCCCGTCCATGAGGAAGCCCAACTCGTGAACAAGGACTATCCCATGGTTCTGATGGCCGGAAACCATATGGAGATGGTTGCCAATACGATCATGCGTGACCCGGCCTGGAATGAAGGAAGGCGTCCCTGCACCCTGCGGATACACCCCGATGACGCAAAAGAGCTTAGGATTTCAGATGGTGAAAAAGTATGGATCGAGACCGAAGCAGGGTCCGCTATGATTGAAGCTGAGGTGACCGATAGTTCCCACCGCGGCCAGGTGGTCATCCCTCACGGCTTTGGTCTCGTACATCTGGAAAAGGGACATGGAGCCAACGTAAATCGGCTTGCCCCGGCAAAACACCGGGACCGCCTGGCAGCTACACCATTCCACCGTTATATTCCTTGCCTGGTTCGCAAGGCTTAACGGGCTGCTGAAAAAAGTATTTTCTATCATTAGGATGTCATTCCTTGCGGAAGCAGGAATCCAGTTTTCTCAGTCCTGTACCGCATTTTGACCGAGGCTGGACTTCGTCGTGAGGTGAGTCGAAAGAAAGCCTCGGCTATCCGTGATGCCCCGACCCGGGGTGGAGAGCTTCACTCGGTGCAAAAAAGGAGGAACCCTATGTTGAATCGTTTATCCTTTGAAATGGAGAAAGACCTTCTGATCAAAGGGTGGATGTCACACGATGCCAGGTGGTTTATGGCTGTAGCCGAAAATTTTGGCATCGAGGCTGCGAATCAACTGAATCAAATTGTAGCAAGGGAATTGGGCCGAGTGGAAATGAAACGGTATATGAAAACCATGAATGTATTACCCCCGAAAGATATTGACGAGCATTTGAATCTAAAGAAATCAGCCATCTCGCTCTATGGTCCTGACCTCATCGAATATGAAATAACGGTTCTTGATAGCCAATCATATAAAATGCATTTGCAAAGATGTTTTGCTCATGAAAACATAGTTAAGACAGGCATAAAAGACCAATACGAATGCGGGATTTTTGCAAGGCTGGAAGGCTGGATCGACGCACAGGGTTTAGAACATCGGCTTATTCCCCCACTGAGTCAGTGTATGAAGGTATTGGGGAAAGAGTGCTGTTATACGGTGACATTACGATTTGAATAGGTGGGGCTAATGGAGAAATTTAAATAAGGCGGTCATCGGGTAAGCCATTTAAAGCGCCTGTCTCAGGCTGCAAAGATATATACCATTGGGGCCGAAGTCGTTAAATCAAGGCATTGTAATTCAGGCTATAAAATGGGTGACAAATTCGTTATGGACACGGATGGGAATCTCATCAGCAAACTTTGTCCAAAACGAATGTGCGTCTATCTTATATCCCAGTTAGCCATTCCCGTGGCATTGATCAATGAACGATTAAGTGAGGAACTTGAACCTAATCAATTTCACTTCATGCATTATGTGAGATGTCCGGATGTCGGGGTTGAGTGTTCTGGATACGGGGAGGTAATGCTTCGAATCCAAGTGATACCAAGGCAAAATTTATAAGGAGGAGAAAAGACATGAAAATTAGTGAAGAAACATGGAAGGTTTTTCAAGACCATTTAGGTTACACCGACGAAGAGATGAAACTCTTCAAGGCAAACCCAAGAAACATCGATGTACTCTCAAAGACACCCAGGCTCATGAATAAAACGATCATTGCTGAGGTTGTGGAATCGCATGGTTGCAACAGTCAACATAAGGTTGGAGATAAATTCTATTTTGATGGTGCAGGCAATATCATTACAAAACTTTCTCCAAAAAGGATCTGTATCTATGCTTTGAGCTCAATCGCACCATTAATCTTCACATCAAATGAATTATTCTATGCAGGTATTGATCCCAATGAAATGAGGTTCAAGAGGGCGGGTTGTTTTGATGTGGGGGTGAAATGTGGAGGTTGGGGTCATATTGTGATGGAACTACGAGTAGAGGAACGTAAGAGAACTAACGAGTGAAAAGGTATTATATTGTGAGAGATGGAACTTAATCTGACAGACACTGTCAAGTCTGGTACCGACTTCTTTCTGAAACTTTCACTTCCTTAAAGTTCAAAAGTTGTGTATATTAAAAACCGTAATTGATGATTTACAACCCTGTCCATGATGGCCAGATAATTTTTTTAATTGTTATGAGGATGCGATATGATATTGATAATTTTGATATTTTCTTGCAAAAGGAGTCGTCATCAGAC
>JASEIE010000377.1 GCA_030024065.1 Thermodesulfobacteriota bacterium | reverse complement strand
AGGGCTGAGTTACAGGTTAGGGTAACAGTCGGTCGCCCCATAACTGAGGGATTACAAAGAAAGGTTAAAAATTAGATCATTATTTGCCTTCTAATAAAGAGATTTGATTAAAAAATTTAATTCTGATAAATTGGCTTAAAAGGAAATCGTATCATGCAACAGAGATGGCTTTTTTATCCCGTTTTGTTCTTATGGGTTCTCCTTTTGGGAGCAAAACTGGATCTTTCTTCTTCGAAAGGGGAAGAGAATCCCATGGAACAGAGGGAGGAGAAATTAAAGGCTTTCCGCGCCAAGAGGGACCAGTTCTTTAAAGAAGACTCGAACTCTCCATTGAAGGAGGCCGACCGTAAAAAATTTAAAGGTCTCCTCTACTATCCCGCCAATCTCAGATTTGCGATGGCTGGGACGATTGAACGATACCTCACAGAACCCAAACCCCTCTATGTCAACCTCCCCACCAACAGAGAAAGGGAGAAAAAATATGTGAAATATGGGAGTTTTAAATTTAAACTTGAGGGCAGAGGATATGTTCTTCAGATCTACCGGCCGTTGGGAGGCGGAGAGCTCTTTCTTCCCTTCAAAGATAAGACCTCAGGGATGGAGACCTATTCCGAAGGCCGATACCTTAATATCGAGCCGATGCCGGGTGGGAAGGTTCTGATCGATTTCAATCGGGCTTATAATCCCTTCTGTGAATACAATGCAAAATACACCTGCCCCTTTGCCCCCAGGGAGAACTGGCTTGAGATTGAGATAAGGGCAGGGGAGAAGCGGTTCCGAAATTGAATAGAAGGAGGGGAATGTGTTGAATTTCGGATGTATCGTTAGCATCGGTCTTCTTTTCACCGGCAGCTTTGTCCTGAATCTTTTCCATCCCCCTTTCATCCATGCCTTGCCCAAAGCCCGTTTCAGCATCGTCTATACCAATGATGTGATGGGGGAGGTGGAGCCCTGCGGGTGATTCAGAAGTCCCCTTGGCGGTGTCGCCAAGAAATCGACCCTTCTCTCACAGATGAAGAAGGAGGGAAGGAGGATCCTTCTCCTCGACACAGGCAACCTTCTCTTCCGAAAACCTTCTCAGACAGAGACCAAAAGGAAGGGCGCTCTTCTTCGAGTCGACCTCCTCATCCAATCCTATAATGAGATGGGATACGATGTGGTCAATGTGGGAGAGAAGGATTTGATGATGGGGCTCAAATTCCTCCTCGATGTGACCCAGAGGGCCAGGTTCCCTTTCATCTCAGCCAACCTGATGGACAGAAAAACCCAGAAGGGAGTCTTCAAACCCTATGTGATCAAAGAGATAGCCGGGCTGAAGATCGGAATCATCGGTCTCATCGATGATCAGTTCCATTCAGCCCTTCAGGAGAGGGAACCGGGCCTGACCATCTCAGAACCCATCTCCACATCGAAGGCCCTCACCAGAAGCCTCAGGGAATACTGTGATCTGATCGTCATCCTCTCCCAGTTAGGGGAATCCAAGGACAGGAAACTGGCCAGAGAGAATCGCGAGATCGACCTGATTCTGGGAGGGGGTGGAGAGGCGAAGAAATCGGTGACCGAGAAAGTAAATGAAGTCCCCATTTATCGACATGAACCGAGAGGTGGATACCTGGGAAGGGTCGATTATTCCCTCATGGATACGAAAAAACCCATCAAGTTCTTGATCTCCACTGATCGCGATGAGCTGGAAAAGAGAATGGAAAGGCTGATCACGCGATCGATGCAGATTAAAGCGGAGATGGCTAAATCCGGGAAACAGGAAGAGATGAAGGTCAAGGAATTGAAGTTTTTGGAATCAAAACAGAAGGAAGTGGAAAAGACCCTCCTCTCCCTCGAGGAAAAGAATTTTTACAGACATGTCTCCATCCCCGTCCAGCTCTCTGTGGACGACGATCCAAAGATCATGAAGGGGGTAGAGCATTATCGTGCTGAATCGGCAAAAATATATAAGCCAAAAGCGGCGGCCCTTCCCGACAAGGACCTGTCGGAGAAAGAGATGATCGCCCGGATTCCGAAAAACAGTTCCTTTGTCGGAGCGATCTCCTGCAAACGATGCCATGAAGCCAATTACAGGAATTGGCTTAAGACCAAGCATGCAAAAGCCTCCCAGACCATTGTAGCTTCCCCCAAATATGCCCAGGAGGAGTGCCTCATCTGCCACTCCACCGGTTATGGCAAGATAGGAGAATATGCCACTGTTGATGAAGTTCCGTTCTATCTCAAAGGAGTCCAGTGCGAAGCCTGCCATGGACCGGGGAAGGACCATCCCGGAAAAGGAGGGATAGAGAGGAAAGTGACCCTCGGTGCCTGCCGAAACTGCCACACCAAAGACCAGAGTCCCACCTTCAACTATGTGGCTTATCTTGAAAAGGTCGGTTGCAAGATCACCAAATAAATTGCGGATTGCGGATTGCAGAATGCGGAATTTAATCAGTCCCTAAAGGTTCATCATTCCGAAATCCGTATTCCCTGCCTGCGGCAGGCAGGCGAATTCCGAAATCAGAAACTATCCTAAAAATTCCCACGCAATCAAGAAGACACAGAACAGCCCGATGGCGAGCATGGCAAATCCCATCACATTTGAGAAAAGGTCTACCAGTGCGCTCGGATATTTCCCTCGATAAGTCTCCAGTCTATTCTGCGCCACGAGCCTTTTATACTGTTCCTGCCGCTCTTCAACCAGTTCATATTTGGGTAGCCTTCCTGTAAAGATCACCGGATCAAAGGGGAACTTCGATGGTCTGAAATGGGTGTTGAAGAAGTGGACCGTGAAGATGAAGCCAGAGGCCAGGAGCGCTTCATCGGAGTGGACAATCGTTGCGATATTGATCACCCACCCCGGGAGGAAGATGCAGAAGAATTCCGGGAACCAGAGCATCAGGCCGGAAAGACCGATGGCGAACATTCCCCAGAAGACAGCCAGGAAATCGAATTTTTCCCAGTAAGTCCATCGGTCAAACTGGGGCTTCGGGCCTTGATTAAAGAACCAGCGGATCATTCCGACGATGTCCTCAACATCTTTCCAGCGTGGGCAGAGGGAATCCGGCCCGAAAAGCTTCTGGAGTGGGTTGGGATTTCCGGGCAATTTTTTGAAGAAGAGAAAATAGAAGATATAGCCAAGGGCCGCCCCGAAATAGCAGAAGGTGATTCCCGCTGCGATCCGATGGATCAGGCCTGCCAGTTGCGCCCCGCCCATAAAGTGCATCAAACCGTTGGCCCACGGTGCATAGGAGAATTTCAGGGGCAGTCCGGTCAGGACAAGAGCGATGAAGGTGACCATCATCGTGAAGTGGAGAATGATGTCGAAGTTGCTGAATCGACGATAGATGTGGCCTGCTTCGTCCGGCCTCACATGCTGAGGAAAAAAGATTCCTTTAGCCCTTAACTCCCGCTTCTCCCAGAAGTCTTTTCGCCACCAGAGGAAGGTATGGACCCAGAAGGTCCCGAAGACCGAAACCAGAAGTGTGGTCATAATGACAAAGGTCCAGTAAAAAATGGGATCTCTTTCCGGATCT
>JASEIE010000376.1 GCA_030024065.1 Thermodesulfobacteriota bacterium | reverse complement strand
ATCACATCCATGACATTCTTTACATGGGGTGATCGTGTAGTCAGTAAGGTAGAGACGTTCTACCTCCGCCCCTTCCTTCTCCGCACCTTTCAAGGCTTCTTCTAAAAGGATGTCCGTATTTCCACCCCTTCTCGGACTACCAAAGATTCCTAAAACCTTCATCGACACCTCTGACCTTAAATTATCCAACCTTTCCCCTCCCCTCGATCCCCCTGAAGGTGTGAAAAAATTGTCTCCAAGCCAGAGGGCGGGCTGGGATATCGAAAAAGTTTTACAGCGGTACCTCTTAACGTTAACTTCGGGCGATGAAAAACGTCAATAAACTTTAGTTACTTACTGAGATGGGTTACCTTTGCCCTCTTAAATGACCGCAATTGTAAAACTTTGGAGATATTTTTGCCCGCCCGATTATCCGAATTTTTTCACACCTTCCCTCCCACCAGGGGAAGGGAGATAATAGGTTAAGTAGGCCAGGGAATTGAATTCAAATCCCTCAATCCATCCAGCTCGGGATGGCTGATTCCTTTGTGCTGGATCAACACCTTAAACATCTCACCCATTCCTGCCTCCGGTTCAATCAGATGCATTAAAGAGAGCCTCATTTTCAACCCATCCAGTTCGGAGAGATCCTGGCCCAGAAAGTCCATCTCCTGGAGGATTCCCAGGGCGATGAGAAATCGATACTGCGGCACGAGGCCAGTAAAGCGAAGCCCCGCTTCTTCTCCCTTTTTGATAAGACCCGTGAAGTTGACATGTGATGTGATATCCTGCTCTCCCAGATGTTCGTAGGGGTTTTCTGAGGTCTGATGGCGATAGTAGCAGAGAAGGGTTCCATTGCGGCGATGGGGAGAATAAAGTTCTTCAGCGAGATAACCATAGTCGATGGTGAGGACAAATCCCTTCTCTAAAAAGTGCGCCACTTTTTCCATCCATTCCAAAGCCCTGAGATTGACCTCAGCCCTCTGGCCTTCCTCAAGCTGGATACCCATCGATTCGAAATAGGAGGCTATCCTTGGATCTGAGAGATCTCCCTTCCTTTCCTCCAATCGACCGTTTTTTTGAGTCACATAGATCTCTTTCAATAAGCCATGATCAACGATCACCAGATGGACGGGAAAGGCATCCACCAGTTCGTTCGAAAGGAGGCATCCCCTTATTCGTTTCTTGCCTTCTTCAAAGTCCGCAGGATCCATCCAAAAGACCTTTCCTTCCTTCTCATGCTCAGAGAGCCGCCTCTTCTGTTCCTCCTGGAGAGAGGGACTCGTTTCAAGGAGATGGTATTTAAGGCTGTCATGAAAAAGGGGTGTGTTCTTTTTTGTCCAGTCCAAGATGTCCTGGCAGAGAAATCCTCTGCCTCCTCCCATTTCGACGACATCAAAATTCTCCCTGCCTAAGATTTCTGCCATCTGAGAGAGTTGTTTGGCAACCATCCCCCCAAAGAGAGGATGAACGCAGGGACCCGTATAATAGTCGCCATTCTTCCCAATCCTTGTCTCCTCCGAATGGTAATAGCCATACTCCGGATGGTACAGACACCACTCCATAAATTGAGAGAAGGCAAGGGGACCCCTTTCTTCAATCCGCGAGAGAATGAAGCTCTTCAGCTTCTCTCCTCGATCTCTTTTCTCTTCTTCCATAGGCACACAAACTAAATTCCAATAACCAAATTCCACATTCCAAATAAATTCCCCTGTCTGCCGGCAGGCGGGAATGACCAATGTCCCAATAATCTAAAGTGTAACCCTCATTTTGAGGTGATGGTATATTTGTTGGCCATATGAAGAGGAAAGTAGGACTCCTTTGCTTTTCTTAAACCCTCTTCCCCCAGATCCTGCTCCCGATTGACATAGGCATACCCGGACCAATGATTTTCCAGGAAGGCTTGATTGATCATGGGATAGAGGCCATCAAAATCTGGATTGGCTTTCTCAATATGGATGACGACCGTCTCCTGATTGAGCGGTTCTCCCAGTGTAAAAGCCTCCACCTTATCCTCGATGAGGATGGCCCCGCCCTTCACCTCCAATGCCTCAAAGTGAGAAAAGGCCTTTTTGGTGGCGACGGATTCATTGAACAGGCCCGGAATAACCTCACACTGGCGGAGGTCGCACCACTTTGTCTCCAGCCGGAGGCATTCTGAAATCCGCTCTGTGGTGAGCGGAATATACTGGTAAGCGTACCTCTCTTTAAATTTTTTAATGTGGTTTCTCTTTCGGTGATATTTTCTGCCCTGCAGAGTAATCAGATCCTCTGTCAGGTAGATATAGTCAGACTGGTCCCGATCGAACTCTACCACAAAACCTTCCGCCTTCCAATCGAAACGAGAGATAAGGTCTTCAGGGACCCGGGCCATTATTGCGGGGAATCCATTTTCCTTCATATGCTGAAGTAAAATCCGGGAGTATTTTACCACATCTCCCCCTCCAACAGGAGGAAAGAGAAAGGACTGGTCTCTTTTTTCCGCAAAGAGAACGAGGAATTGTTGAAGACGGGAGATTTTTATCTGATAGGCATGTCGCCAGATGAAGAGGTTGGTGAAGGTGAATTCGGAAGTCAGGGGAGGGAACCGGGAGAAGGCTGAATCGAGGAGAGATTTGTCTTCAAGGGAGAGGTCTCTAAATTGAGGAAATTCCGGGACGCCTTTCAATGATTCCTCCCTGCCTGCCGGTAGGCAGGGATGCCCGTTTCGTTGTTAGGTTATGTTATTCGTTTTAAATATATCCCGTAACCCTTTAACGTTAGACCAAACGGGCCTCGTAACCCTAACCTTCGAGCAACACCTCTTCCTTTTTAACGAATCAAATGGCTGACCATGGTGCAGATCTCTGCGGGGTTAAAGGGTTTATAGATGAAGCCATAGACGCCTAAATCGATTGCCTCCTTCAGAAAGGAATCTCCTCTTTCCGAAACGATTAGAAGGATTTTCGAAGGTTGGGCTTTTTTTAGTTCGACAAGGAAGCTTTTTTCACGGACACCGGGGGTGTCGATGTTGAGGATGAATATTTTAAAGGTTTCTCTGGATAAGAGGGGTTTAACCTGAAATCCACTGTCTAATATGACAACCTCAAGCCCTTCTCTTTCAAGGCATTCCCTTATAAAACCTCGACTGGCCAGATCATGATCTACAATACATATTCGTCCCTTCACAGTTCCTTCCCCTTCCGAGAGATTTTCAACAGAATAATCCTCTAAAAAGGGAGTTACCGTTTTCTCTGCTCGAGACGATTCTCCAGGATCACCCTGTCAACGATCTCTCCGCAGAAGATGCATCTCCAACCAAAGAATTCCTCGGCGATGCCATAGAACTTCTCATAGATCATGATACCGCCACAACGATAGCACTTCATGATTGACCTCCTTTGATAAGGATATAGCAATTTCCATACCAAAAATATTAAGCATTTTAAAAAAAGGGTGAACCCCTTTCTATTGAAAACCCCTCAAAGAGAGGGAGAAATTTTTAAATTGGCCATTCAAAACAGCTAAGGAGCCGTTGCAAAATAACTTGAACAAGTTATATTTATATTCTATAATTA
>JASEIE010000375.1 GCA_030024065.1 Thermodesulfobacteriota bacterium | reverse complement strand
ATTAATTATAGAATATAAATATAACTTGTTCAAGTTATTTTGCAACGACTCCTAATCGAAGGGTTCCATCTACGACCAGATGGAGGATGGCCGCCGCCTTGCTGTAAGGTTTAAGGATGCCGGAAATAATGACGTTGGTATCAAGGACGACGATCATCTCTTGCGATTCTTCCGAACAGCCCGAATCTCAAATTCAATTTCGGAATCCGTCAACTTGTCCAATCCTGACTCGATGGACTTTTTCTGCATTTCCTCCAACGCGATGAGGGCGCGGCTCCGTCGGATTGCCCGGAGGGTCTTCGTCAGATTTTCTTCGGTCACTCCGGAGAGCAGGGCGATCGGTTTACCGTTGGAGGTGATGACCACCTCCTCGTCTTTGATTTTGCCCCAGATCTCCTTAGGCTTGGTATTTAGTTCTCGTACTGAGATGAAACGCATTTTCGACCTCCTTAATATTGTCAATCAATAATTATCAAATTATCTGACAATTGTCAAACAGATAATGGCTTGATTTTGGGATTGACAGAAGAAGAAAAAAGGTGAGAGTGAAGTTGGCCCAGTTTCTGTAATTTTGTAGAGATTCCTTACTCCTGTTCTCCCTTTAGGAGGGGTCCCAACGATGAAGGTCTCATTTCATAAAGTGATCATTTTCAACAACGCCCGCCCATCGTACAGGTAGAGCGACTTATAAGTGTTAGGCTCTATTCTTTCTCATTTAAAACTCAATAATCAAGTCTGACCCCGCATGCCTTCTTTATGTTTAGGGTGTAAAAAGGAAAGTGTTTAGTTTAGGTTTGACCCTATGACTTTCATGTTTAAGAATTGCTATACCGTTACATTTTTGGTATATTGAAATCAACTTCCAGGGGTGATTGAAACAGAAGTGAAAGAATTCAAGATTGGGGTTGAAAACCAACTTAGCAACGGCCAATTTTCCAGGGACATAATCGAGGGGTTGAAGGAGAACTTAATCAAGAAAGGTACGAAAAATACTTTATTACGATTGCCTGGCACTTAGCTTTCTCTGCCCAAAAATGAAATAAAGGAGGTCATGGATATATGAAAAGTACAGTAAAACGATTCATAGGCAAAGTTCTCCCGGATGGACATCTTTCTCTGCCTGACGAGACAGCGAAAGAGGTTGGAAGTGTCTTTGATGTTTTCCTCATGCCGGTAGAGGATCCCGAAATTTACAGCTTCGCTGAATCTCTGGCGAGGGAGAAGGGCTTCATAAGCCTTACCGAGGAAGATGTTGAAAGGATTATCCACGAATCACGGGGTATCCGGTGAAGAAGGTTGTCCTCGATACAGAAGAAGAAAAAAGGTGAGAGTAAAGTTGGCCCAGTTTCTGTAATTTTGTGGAGGTTCCTTATGCCTATTTCCCTTTTAGGAGGGGTCCGCAACAACGAAGGCCTCATTTCATAAAGTGATCATTTTCATCAACGCCCGCCAACAAAGAGATAAGCACGGAAAAAAAAGAGGGGGTAGTGGGTAGCCCTCTCAGCGGAGAGTGACAAATGTGAGATGTAAAGTGGGAAATTTTTGCCATGTTTTTTCTTCTGCTATTGCCACAAGTTTTAAAAAAGCTAATACTTCTAAATAATTACAAACTGATGCCATCTGGTATGAATTTTGCTGTTATAATAACTTTAATTAATTTATAAAAAAGTATTTCTTGACAAAAAGAATGTGTTATAATAAAAACCTTCTGGAACGAAAGGAGGGGAGGAGAATGGAGAGTAATATCAAAGAGGCCATTGAGAAGTATGTAGAAAATCATCCCGAAGTTAGGGAGATTCTTAAACAATTTCATATTTCACAAGAAGTCTATGAGAAAGCACTTAATTCAATTACAGTAAAAGTCCATGGAATTAGGCCTACCTACACTTTAACGGGTAAGGGAAACTACAATGTCAACGTTTCAGGAACTACTTGATGGCATAAAAGATGGGCAGCAGCATAAAATCGCAAGAATTGAATCAATTAAGAAAATAGAGAACCTCACCCATCATCCCCTCATCATATACGCTGCCAATACAAGAAGGAGTGGTTTCAACGTTCCGAACACAATAGATGATTCTGATATTACGGGCTTTTCAGATTTAATTGAGGGCATAAATTCAAAAGAAATAGATATCTTTTTACATAGCCCGGGTGGTTCTGCTGAGGCCACAGAGAGAATTGTAAATTTAATTCGGTCAAATTTTTCCCAAGTTCGATTCATTATCCCAAATTCTGCATATAGTGCTGCCACAATGCTGGCATTATGTGGTGATGAAATTTTGATGGATGAACGGTCTACTTTAGGCCCTATTGACCCTCAGATAATAATTACCACACCACAGGGGGCAACTTCTGCCCCCGTTCAAGACATATTAGATGGATTTGAAAGAATACGTGGGATCCTAAAAGATGACCCTGGAGGTCTTGGTGCATTTCTGCCTATGCTTCAAAAATATGACTTATACATTTTTGAAATATGTGAAAATGCAAAAAAATTGGCCCGTTCCCTTGCCCAGGAATGGCTTGAAGGGTATATGCTGAAGAATCTACCTGATAGAAGAGAGAAGGCATCCTTTATCGCAGACAAGCTGGGAGACCATAAAGAATACTTATCTCATGGAAGAACAATTGGAATCGAAAAATGTAAAGGGCTCGGGTTAAATATAAAAGATTTAAGAGAAATCCCAGAGTTAAGATTTGAAGCATGGAGGCTTTATTGCTTGATTGAATTGCTATTTGATAGATCTACAAACGTTAAGCTCTATGAAAATTCAATTGGAACAAGTTGGGCAAGGAACTTTGCTGAGCAAGTAATCCAAATTCCTATCCCTCCCCCTCAATTCCCTCCGCCAGATCAACCCCGTTCTTAATACCAATGATGACTCTGTATGTATTCCTTCTCCATTCTCGTATAATGGCTGAGGTGTCAAGTCTTCAAATGTGTATTAAACTCATAAACAATTTTCCACTTCCGGTGCTGTCATTGTTATTAGTGTGAATCAGAAACCGAATCCAGTTCTTTATTTTATGTTTCCCTTAGATCCCCATAGATGCCACCAAACTGCTCCAAGGCTGATTCCAAGTTCTCTGCTATATCCCTTGCAAGTATATCTGGAGATGGAAGGTTTTCTGAATCTTCAAGGCTTTCGTCTTTCAGCCAGAATATGTCGAGGCTCACCTTGTCCCTCTGCATCAGTTCATCATAGGTAAATGCTTTGAATCGGTCGGTTTCTTTTCTTTCCCTCCTATTTTCTGGATGGTAGCAGTTGATAAAATCCTTTAGGTCGTCATACCGCAAAGGGTTTGTTTTAAGGGTGAAGTGTTGATTAGTCCGTAAGTCATATATCCAGAGTTTTTCTGTCCAGGGCTTTTCGCTGGCTGGCTTCCTATCGAAGAAAAGGACATTTGCTTTCACTCCCTGGGCGTAAAATACTCCTGTGGGGAGCCTCAACAGGGTGTGAACATCACATTCAGCAAGCAATTTCTTCCTGACCGTTTCGCCAGCACCACCCTCAAACAGAACATTGTCAGGGACAAC
>JASEIE010000374.1 GCA_030024065.1 Thermodesulfobacteriota bacterium | reverse complement strand
CCCACATTCACATGCGGCTTCGTCCTCTCAAACTTCGGCTTCGACATGGCTCAAACCCTCCTTGTCTTTGGGTCGCGCTCAGGCAACCCCTTTGAGCTCAGAAAGGATCTCCCCACCCACGGATGGAGGCACCGGACTGTAATGAGAAAATTGTAGGGTGAAAATGGCTCTCCCCTGGGTGAGGGATCGAAGATCAGTGACATATCCGAACATATTGGCCAAAGGAACCTCGCCTGCGATCACATTGGTTCCTTTCCGATATTCCACTCCTGTCGTTTTTCCCCTTCTTGCGGTGAGGTCGCTCACCACCTGGCCCACAAACTCCTCAGGCGTGATGATCTCGATGGACATCATGGGTTCGAGCAGAATGGGGCTTGCCCGTCGGGCTCCCTCCTTGAAACCCATGGATCCGGCGATCTTAAAGGCCATTTCAGAAGAGTCAACATCGTGATAAGAACCATCGATGAGGGTGACCATCAGATCGACCATTGGAAATCCTGCCAGGATTCCTCTCTCCATAGCCCCTACCACGCCCTTTTCAATGGCAGGGATAAATTCTCTTGGAATCGCGCCTCCCACGATCCGGTTGACGAATTCAAACCCCTTCCCAGGAGGTTGTGGCTCTAAAGTCAGCCAGACATGGCCATATTGCCCCCTTCCACCTGACTGACGGATAAAACGGCCTTCGGCCTTCACCGTCTTCGTAATGGTCTCGCGGTAGGCCACCTGTGGTCTTCCTACAGTGGCTTCGACCTTAAACTCCCTCAAAAGCCGATCGACGATAATTTCAAGGTGGAGTTCCCCCATGCCGGAGATGATGGTCTGGCCTGTCTCTTCGTCTGTCTTCACTTTGAAGGAAGGGTCTTCCAAGGTTAGTTTATGAAGGGAGGTCCCCAACTTTTCCACATCACCCTTCGTCCTTGGTTCAAGGGAAACGGAGATGACCGGTTCAGGAAAGGTCATCGCTTCGAGGATGATCGGCTCCTTTTCGGTGCAGATCGTATCTCCGGTGGTGGTATATTTGAGGCCCACGGCAGCAAAAATATCTCCGGCAGAGACTTCGTGAATCTCCTCCCGTTTGTTCGCATGCATCTTCAGCAGGCGTCCGATCCGTTCTCTTTTGCCCTTTATGGGATTGAAGACAGAGTCTCCGGACTTGAGCGATCCAGAGTAGATCCGAAAGAAGGTGAGCTGGCCGGTGTATGGATCATTCATAATTTTAAAGGCCAGAGCAGAGAGGGGATGGCCATTATTAGCGGAGAAGGTCTTCTCCAGACCATCCAGATCGACCCCTTTTACCGGAGGGAGATCGAGGGGAGAAGGGAGGTAGTCGATGATGGCGTCGAGCAGAGGCTGGATCCCTTTGTTCTTAAAGGCTGCGCCACAAAACACCGGGGTTCCCAGCAATTTCAGGGTGGCCTCCCGAACCGCTCTTTTTATCTCAGACCCTGAAATCTCCTTGCCCTCTATAAATTTTTCCATCAACGGCTCATTCCACTCTGCCAGTCTCTCGATCAGAAGTTCCCTTTGCCTTGAGGCCTCCTTTGAACAGGCTTCTGGAATCGGAAGAATATCAAAGTGGGCACCCTGGCTGTTGGGGTCGTAAATCATGGCCTTCATGGAGATGAGGTCGACAATTCCCTGAAAATCCTCTTCTTTTCCGATGGGGATTTGAAGGGGAAGGGGGGTAATTTTGAGACGATCGATCATTGTTTGGAGACATCTCTCAAAATCTGCGCCCATCCGGTCCATCTTATTGACAAAGGCTATTCGAGGCACCCCATACTTATCTGCTTGTTTCCAGACTGTTTCTGATTGGGGCTCCACTCCCCCGACTGAACAGAAGACAGCCACAGCCCCATCGAGGACGCGAAGTGAGCGTTCCACTTCGATGGTGAAGTCCACATGGCCCGGGGTATCGATGATATTGATCCGGTGATCTTTCCAAAAACAGGTGGTAGCAGCAGAGGTGATCGTAATCCCTCTCTCCTTCTCCTGTTCCATCCAGTCCATCGTGGCAGATCCCTCATCCACTTCTCCAATCTTGTGGGTGACGCCGGTGAAGTAGAGGATCCGCTCCGTAGTGGTTGTCTTGCCAGCATCGATATGGGCCATGATGCCGATATTTCGAGTCTGTTCCTTTAATGCAATACTTGACACTGATGAACCTCTATCCTGAGAATCTATGGAATGGTGGAATGTTGGAATAGTGGGCAAACATCTAAACAATATTTTCTTTTTTTCGGCCCATCATTCCATCATTCTATTATTCCAGTTCTTCTATTACCACCGGTAATGGGCAAAGGCCTTGTTGGCCTCGGCCATTTTGTGTGTATCCTCTCTTTTTTTCACAGCAGCCCCCCGGTTGTTGGCCGCATCGATTAATTCGGCGGAGAGCTTTTCTTCCATCGTCTTCTCGGATCGCTGTTTTGAATAACCAATGATCCATCGGATGGCCAAAGAAGTCTTTCTCGCAGACCTGACTTCCACAGGAACCTGGTAGGTGGCGCCTCCTACCCTCCGGGGCCTTACCTCGATAAGGGGCTTCACATGATCCATGGCCTGATTAAAGATTTTAGTAGGGTCTGAATGGGTCTTCTCTTTGATGATATCGAGGGCACCATAAAAGATCCCTTCGGACACACTTTTTTTCCCGCAACGCATGATCCCATTAATAAATTTGGTAATCAGGGCATCATGGTATTTGGGATCGGGCAATAATACTCTCTTTTTTACTTCCCTTCTTCTGGGCATGATTGCTCCTTCTTCCTGTTTTCGGGTATTTTGGAAGAGAAGTTTCTACTTGGGTTTCTTCGCTCCGTATCTGGAACGGCTCTGTTTTCGGTCTTGAACGCCTACAGCATCGAGGGTGCCACGAACGATATGGTATCGAACTCCCGGCAGATCCTTTACCCTTCCTCCGCGGATGAGGACAACGGAGTGTTCCTGAAGATTATGCCCGATTCCCGGAATATAGGCGGTAACTTCGATCCCATTGGTCAAACGCACGCGGGCAACCTTCCGAAGAGCGGAATTGGGTTTTTTTGGTGTGGTGGTGTAGACTCGAATACAAACACCCCTCTTTTGGGGCGACCCTGTGAGAGCGGGGGCAGAAGTCTTGATTTTAACCTTCTTCCTTCCGTTTTGAACCAGCTGACTAATCGTAGGCATTTACACCCTCATTAAGCGAAATGAATAAATTCAACAAGTTATAGATTTAAACTGCTTGAGCCAAAGTTCAGGCGAAAAAACCCCCAAATATTAGCGGATAAATTTTTATTTGTCAACACTTTTTTGCTATGTGTCATTTTTTTTGCTATGTTTTCCAAAAATTCTCGCTAAAAATTGCCCTGCCGCGGAAAAACTCTTCTTTTTTTGCTTTAAGCTATTTACTTACTTAAATGTTTTCAATGAGTTATTACAATATTGGATGAAGATTTTAAGGGAGTCAGGATAAAAACAGAAAGACAATAGTTGTTTAAATAGAGTCTGTTTATAAACTACGGTTTTTTTAAAAGTCGTCTTTCCGGCGAAAGCCGGAATCCAGTGTTTTCAAGGGTCTCTGGAT
>JASEIE010000373.1:1050-3596 GCA_030024065.1 Thermodesulfobacteriota bacterium | reverse complement strand
CAGTCGCAGAAGATGGAGGCCATCGGAGGGCTGGCCGGGGGCATTGCCCATGATTTTAACAACCTCCTCACCGTCATCAAGGGTTATGCTGAACTCTCCTGTCTTGGATTAGATATGGATGATCCTTTACGAGGAAATATCGAGGAAATCCGTAAGGCATCGGAACGTGCTTCTAATCTTACACGCCAACTTTTAGCGTTCAGCCGCCGTCAGATTTTCGAATTCAAGGTCATCAATCTAAATACCCTCCTGAAAGACCTCGACAAAATGCTTCACCGTATTTTAGGTGAGGACATTGATCTGGTCTATCACCTCCCTGAAGACATCGGAAAGGTGAAGACCGATCCGGGCCAGGCCGAGCAGGTCATTCTAAACTTAGTCGTCAATGCAAGGGAAGCCATGCCATCCGGAGGAAAACTGACCATTGAAACATCAAATGTGAAGCTTTCCGAGGCTTACGCTCGAACACATATGGAAGTAACACCTGGCCATTATGTGATGCTTTCGGTGAGCGATAGTGGTGCCGGAATGACCCCCGAGGTCAGAGAACGGATATTTGAACCATTCTTCACCACCAAAGGGAAAGGGAAAGGAACGGGGTTGGGGTTATCGACTGTTTACGGAATTGTGAAGCAAAGTGGTGGAAATATAAATGTCTACAGTGAACCAGGTTTTGGAACGACATTCAAAATCTATCTCCCGAGAGTGGAAGAGGAAGAAGATAATCTGCAACGGAAAGACCTCGACATTTCCCTTTCCACAGGAAACGAAACCATTCTTCTTGCTGAAGATGAGCAATCGGTCCGTGAGCTGGCGGCTCGAATTCTGCGCGACAGGGGATATCAGGTATATGAAGCACCTGATGGAAAAGAAGCCTTAGCCATTGCCCAAGAACATCCTGAGAGAAAAATTCATCTTTTACTTACCGATGTGGTAATGCCCGGGATGAGTGGTAAGGAGTTAGCAGATCGTTTAAAACTTTCAATGCCTGATATCAAGGTTCTCTTTATCTCGGGTTATACGGATAATGCCATTGTGCACCATGGTGTGCTCCTGGAGGGAGTAGAGTTTCTTCAGAAGCCTTTTACCTATGAGGCTCTCGCCCGCAAGGTGCGCGAGGTGCTGGACCGGTAGTAATTCGGATGGGGAGATGGGGAATTGGGGAGATAGGGAGATGGAGGGATAGAAAAATGGAAAAGAAGTTGATTCGGATTTTGTCATTCTCGCGAAAGCGGGAATCCAGTAAATTCAAAGAGTTCTGGACTCCTGTCGGAGTCTACCCCGTACTTTGTTACGGGGCAGGAGTGACAGTTTTTAGACTTTTTACCAAATCATTATCAGTCGCTTACGACAATATACTTGGGAAGATTGTTATTTTGATTAATAATCCTCAACAATGGTTGCTACCAGAGGCTAAACGACGTTGAATGGTTTGATGGGATGGGGTAGGCGGCTCCCTATCCCCCTATCTCCCCATCACCCCATTTTAATAAGACGGCAAGGAGAAATAAAAATGGATAAATATTCTGAACTACGAACTCCGAACTCCGAACTCCGAACTAAAGAAATCATGACTCCACGGGAAGCGGCCGAATATCTGAGCATCCATGTACGAACCATCTATCGCCTGGTAAAAAACGGAGAGATCCCGTGCCGCAAGGTTGGAGGAAGCTGGCGATTCAAGAAGGATGCCTTAGACCAATGGCTTTCCGGAATAGAAAATCCAACCCCGGAGGAAAAGGGATAATGGAAAATAGAGTTCTGGTAGTGGATGACGAGAGAGACATCAGGGACTTTCTCTTCAAGGCACTGACCCGTATTGCGGGATTCCAGGTCGAGCTGGCGGGGAACGGGGAAGAGGCTCTAAAAAAGATCGAGAAAGAAAAGTTCGATCTCGTCCTGACGGACCTGAAAATGCCCTCAATGGATGGCCTCCAGTTGATCACAGAGATTTCCAAATCAAAACCTGAAATCCTCACCGTTTTGATGACCGGCCATGGAACCATCGATTCAGCCATTGAGGCAATGAAACAGGGAGCCAGTGACTATCTTACAAAACCTCTTAATATAGACGAATTGATCGTCCGTCTTCGTAAAGTCTTATCGGAAAAACAACGCTTTATGGGTCTTCAGAGTTGTATTTTTGATTTAGAGAGAGCGAATGAAGAGTTGAAAAAAATCGATGCGATGAAATCCGAATTTGTCTCCATCGCTTCCCACGAGTTGAGGACCCCACTGGCCGCCATTAAAAATGCGATCCAGATAATCCTTTCCGGGAAGACGGGAGAGATCAATGAAAACCAGACTAAATTCCTCTCCATGGCGGAGAGAAACATCAACCGGCTGACCAATATTCTCGATAATCTGCTCAACCTCTCCAGGATCGAATCCGGTAGAATCGAGTTGAAGTTCGAAAATGTGACATTGAAGAGTCTCATCGAACTCACCGCATCCTCATTGCGGCCACAAGCGGATGGAAAGTCTATTGCGATTGAGGTGGAGATCCCTGAAGACCTTCCAGCCGCCTATGCGGACAAAGATAAAAT
>JASEIE010000373.1:0-1043 GCA_030024065.1 Thermodesulfobacteriota bacterium | reverse complement strand
TGATTGAGGTGGAGATCCCTGAAGACCTTCCAGCCGCCTATGCGGACAAAGATAAAATTGAACAGGTTCTGGTTAATTTGATCGGCAATGCCATTAAATTCACGCCTGAAAGGGGAAAAATATTTGTGATGGCAAAACCCTTTTTCGAAGAGAGAGAAGGAAGACTCAGCCATAAGATTGCCGTTTCTGTCAGAGATACCGGGATTGGTATTCCGGCTGAGCATCTCAACTCTGTCTTTGATAAATTTTATCAGGTTGAGGGATCGCTTCAGCGATCGGCCGGCGGAACAGGGCTGGGACTTGCCATCACAAAAGGATTGGTGGAAGCCCACCAAGGGAAGATCTGGGTGGAGAGTGAAGCGGGAAAAGGCAGCGCCTTCACCTTCACCCTGCCCATCTCGGAGGAAGAAAGGCGGGAACCCCATTTCCGTTATATTCTGGACAGGGAGTTCCATCGCGCACAAAAAAGTGATTCACCTCTCTCCCTTTTTCTGATAGAATTGACCGACCGGAAGAAAGAAATCGACGATGACTTATTGAAGCAACTGGAAATGAGAGTCAGGCAGTCCCTTTGCAGAAAGGGAGATATCCTGCTGATAAGGAAACAGGAAAAAATATTGGTCGCATTATGTGAAACGGATCTGAAAGGAGTTCAGGCCATCCGTCAACGGATGGAAGACGATGTTCAGAAAAACCCGATCAAGGGACCTGATGGGCCATGGGCTATCAAAATCGGAGTTGCGACTTTTCCTGAAGAAGCTCTCTCAAAAAGGGAACTCTTCAGAAAGGCAAAAGAAGAATTGAGGAGGGCAGGATGAGCAAAAAGAGAATTCTGGTTGTCGATGACGAAGTGGATCTGGTGGAAACGGTTCGTTTCTCTCTCGAATTGGAGGGGTATGAAGTGCTCGTCGCTTACAACGGCGAGGAGGCATTGAATCGGGCCCGGAAAGAGAATCCGGACCTGATCCTCCTTGACCTCATGTTGCCAAAACTGGATGGATACAAGGTCTGCCGGTTATTAAAATTCGACGAGAGATATAAGC
>JASEIE010000372.1 GCA_030024065.1 Thermodesulfobacteriota bacterium | reverse complement strand
CGAAGCTGTTCCTGAAGGTTGACCATCTCCTTCTCAGACTGTTTTTGCTCCGTGATGTCCCGGACCCAAACTTGGATTCCGGGCTCGTTTCCGACCATGATCTTCCGGGCGTTGATCTCTCCGTCAAATGAAGAACCGTCTTTACGCTGTAATTTTACTTCATATTGGGAGGGAACATTCTCCCCTTGCATTCGTGCCTGCGCCCGCCGCCGGGTTAATTCCTGATAGTCAGGATGATAGACCAGCCAGTGATCCAGCCCCTCTATCTCGCCCTTATCGTAACCAAGCATCTTGTGCAGAAGTTGATTGGCAAAAATAATTTTCGGGCCTTTTTGGACAAAGATGCCATCGAAACTCTCTTCTACTAAAATACGATATCTTTCTTCACTCAGTCGTAATGCTTCTTCTGCTTGCTTGCGTTCGGTGATGTTTTCAACTGTGCCTTCATAGTAGAGCAACGTTCCACTTGCGTCCCGTATGGTGTGTGCATTCATTGAAACCCAAATCTTGCTGCCGTCTTTTTGATAAAACTGGGCTTCAAATCCCCTCACCTCTCCGTATTTTTCCAATAGGCGTCTGAATTCTATACGTCGATCGGGCTCGACATAAACTTGATGCTGGATGTTCGTGATCTCTGCGATCATTTCTTCAGGGGACTCAAAGCCATGCATGACCGCCAGCGCAGGGTTAACACTGATATAATGACCAGCAGGTGCAGTTTGAAATATGCCCTCGACGACATTCTCAAAGATGCTACGATATTTCTTTTCAGCTTGCCGCAAGGCTTCCTCGGCCCGTTTGTGCTCAGTGATGTCCTCACAGGCCATCAAATTTTCACCCATCTCTAATTGAACGGGTATGAAATCGATGGTCTTCTCCGTTCCATCTTTGCAGGTTACTGTAAAAGTCCTGGATCTTTTCTCTCCTATATTGGAACTTTTTAAATCATCGATCCAGGCTGAGACAACATGATGTCTGTAGGTGGGATCGGGGTATGCCTTTCTAAACCAGGTGCTTCCATCAGGGACATCGCTTAAATCGTACCCGAATAATTTTCTGAATTTAGGATTCATATATCTGAAGGTACCGTCTTGATCAATCATCACCATCCCGAAAGGAGCATTTTCGGACAGAGCTTGAAATCTCTGCCTTTCAGTATATAGCGCCTCCTCTGACAGCTTGCGTTCGGTCATATCACGTGCAATCCCCCGAAACCCTATCCGTTCACCTTTTGCGTTTTTTAATAAAGAGACATGGCTTTCGAGAAATCTCTCTATGCCATCTTTTCTTATGATCTTATAACCAAATGCCTTGAGAGGCTCACCCGTATTGTATACTTGATTGTAAGCCTGATAAACTCTTCGTGCAGTTTCTTTATCCATATAAACTCTGTTATTCATCCCCATCATTTCTTCTTCCGGATATCCTAATATTTTGCACAAAGAGTTATTAAAAAAGGTGAAATTTCCGGCAATATCCACTTCATAGTAACCGTCCTCGATATTATCGAGAATGTTTCTGTATCGTTCTTCCGATGCCCGGAGGACTTCCTCTGCTTGCTTGCGTTCGCTGATATCTCTAGCCCAGACCTGGATTCCGGGTTCTCCCAAAAAATTGATAACTTTGGCGTGGATTTCTCCCCAAAATGACGAACCATCTTTCCCGAGGAATTTTACCTCATAGGTAGAGGGGATTGACTCTCCTCGCATACGCGCCTGCGCCCTTTCCCGTGTAAGAGCCTGATAGTCGGGATGATAAACGAGCCAGTGGTCAAGACTTTCTAATTCACCTTCCTCATAGCCAAGCATTTCGTACAGGCGACGATTTGCAAAAGCGATCTTGAATCCCTTTTGAATCCAAATTCCATCAAAACTCTCCTCCACCAGAGTCCGGTAACGTTCTTCGCTCAGGGCAAGGGTTTCTTCGAATTTCTTACGTTCGGTGATATCTCGGACAATTCCTCGGAAGCCAATCGGTTGACCATTTGGATTTCTTATTAAAGAGACAGAGACCTCCCCATATAGTTTCGTCCCATCTTTTCTAATTATTTCCCATTCGAAACCTTTGGTAGGAATTCCAGTGCGGTAGACTTTGTTAAAGGCGTTATACAATTTTTTAGCATTTTCTGGATCCGTATATTGCTGGTTATTCATGCCCATTATTTCATCTCTGGAATAACCAAGCATCCGGCACACAGCATCATTGAAGAAGGTAAAATTTCCAGCAAGATCCACCTCAAAATAACCATCCTCGATGTTTTCAAGAATGGTTCGATATCGTTCTTCCGATCCCCGCAGGGTTTCCTCTGCTTTCTTGTGTTGGATAGCCGCACCTAAGATTCCAGCCGCTGTCTCGAGGGCGTCCACTTCTGTTTCAGACCACTGGCGTTCGGTCAGACATTCATCGAACCCGATGAATCCCCACCACTCTTGCCCGGTGAAGATAGGCACAACCACAATGGATTGGATGCCCTGTGCAGACAACACTTCTTGTTCACTTTCCGGAAACTCTCTTACTTGGCCTTGAATGTGGTGTCCTTGGCTTAGGATTTCTTCCCAACGGATAAAGCCCATGGCTCGCAAAGGAAAATTCTGGAGTTCTGGGTTGTCTATCTGTGGAGTAATGGTAGGCGCCACCCATTCATAACGTTGGCTGGTGAAAAGCCTCCCCTCTTGATCCGTATGGTTCTCAAAGATGTAGACACGGCTCACTCCCGTCGCCTTACCCAATTGCTCCAAAACTTCCTGGATGTTTTGTTTCCAATCCGTTGTCCACAGAAACCGTTTCGCAGCCAAACTTATTGCGTTCAGAATGGCATCCCTTCTGAGAAGGATTTCTTCAGTCTGCTTGCGCTCCTTTAAAAGACATTCGTTTCCTCCTTGTGTTCTCTCTCTTTGCTTGATAGTCTGCCCTGTCTGTTTTTTCCCCATCTTTCTTCACCTACTGTTGGTGTTGGATTCCTGTAGATTAATAGATCAGCAAGTTTTGTTCCAAATTGCTCCAAATTTTCATAAAAAGTCAAATGCTGTGTATATGTATTTAATATTAAAGATGTTTTCAGATATCAAAAGAGTGGAGGAAGCAGGTTGTTGAGCAGGGTTAATGCGATGAAAGTGGATAATTTATGACAATTTTGCCAAAAGAGTGACAGTTTTGGACAAAGGATGAAGAATGGAATAATGATGAAATCGTAAAAAGCCGTCATTCCCGTGAAACTTGTCCTCGAAGGTATAAATCGGGGAACGGGAATCCAGAGATTTCTAACTACTTAAAAATACTGGATTCCTGCTGGAGTTTATCCCGAAGAAAATCGGGGCAGGAATGACTGATAACTGATAATGGGCATTTCAGACTTTTTACGAACCCATCAATAATGGAATGATTGAATTGTGGGTTTTGAAAATTTTCCAACATTCCATCATTTTGGGTGAACTTTTTCTTTGAGTGCCGCCAATACCTTCTCAGGAGTAATCGGGAGCTCTTTAATTCTCACCCCTACCGCATCATAAATAGCATTGGCAATGGCAGGGGCTGTTGGGACGAGGCCAGGCTCTCCAATGCCTTTGGCGCCGAAAGGTCCGAATTGATCGTCTGTTTCGACCACAATGGGCTC
>JASEIE010000371.1 GCA_030024065.1 Thermodesulfobacteriota bacterium | reverse complement strand
GGTAGCTAATTCTTCGGGTTCTGGCAATTCATCAGCATCGCCAAGTGATTCATCTTTAAGCCATTTGAGGCTGTCGATTTTGAAGTCGCGATCCTTAACCTCATTGATGGTAAAAGTCCGCCAGCGGTCTTCTTTTGAATCTTTGGGATTGCGTTTGGAATGGCCATTGGGGTCTTTACCAAAGCAGATTTCAAACTCGGCAAAATGCTGCGGAGTGAGAGGACGATCTTTTTTTGTGATTCGTGGGACATTTGTGCGGGCATCATAGACCCAGGTATTTTCTGTTTGGTATCCTTTGGTGAAAAAGATAACGTTAGTCTTTGTGCCGGGGCTGTATGGAGTAAAAGTGCCGTTGGGCAGGCGGAGGACAGTGTGCAGGTCACAATCCTCGGTGAGGAGCTTGAATACCTCGCCAGCCTGATCGGCGAAGAGGACGTTGTCGGGAACAACGATGGCAGCACGTCCACCCGGCTTAAGAATACTCATCACATGCTGAACAAAGTTGAGTTGTTTATTGCTGGTGGCAACAGTGAAATCATCACGGTTTGGTGCTTGATTGGCTCCTTTCGTTCCAAAGGGAGGATTGGTCATTACGCAGTCATAACCACCATCTTTGGGAACCCTTTTGGGTTCATAAATGGCATCTCCTAAATATATATTCGCCTGGATGCCGTGAAGATAGAGATTCATCAAGGCAAGTCTTCTTGGTCTTGCAACAAGTTCAGTTCCGGAATAGGTAGAATTTAGAATCCGTTTCGCTTCTTCACGTTCAAGACCGCCTTTGGTTTGTTCTATTAGCCATTCATAGGCGCAGACTAAAAATCCGCCAGTTCCGGCTGCAGGGTCATGGATAGTAAAGCCTTTTATCTTTCGAGGATCAGGCTTCATACATTGAACAATGGATTGGATCAGGATGCGAGGCGTGAAGTATTGTCCCGCCCCCTTTTTCCCTTCGGAAGCTGATTTTTCCAGGAGGCCCTCATAAGCGGCAGCCTTTACATCTATATTAAGAGCTGTCCATTCAATCTCATCAATAAGATTCACGAGACGCTTCAGGTTAACCGGATTACTGAATCTAGATAAGGCCCCTGCATAGATGGCTCCCAGCATGCCTGGCTGTTCTCCTAATCCCCTGAGAGTAGCCGAATAATGATCAGTCAGATCAACGCCAGATTGTTCTCTTAAGACGGACCATGAATATTTCTTTGGTATTTCAACCCCTTTTTCTTCGGCCATCTTTAGGAAAAGGAGGTAGGTCAACTGTTCGATATAATCGCCATAGTCGATCCCATCATGTCTTAGAGTGTGACAAAATCCCCAAAGTTTACCAACGATGTCGGTCATAAATTACCTTCTCTCTGTTTTTCAACTTCATTTTCCATTATCAGGATCTCCCGCACGAAACCCGATGGGACGGCGCTTTGTTTCCGGGGGCGTCATCAATTGACGGATAGCGGAAAATAATGATTGAATCGCTTCATCATGGCTTTCTAATCTTCGCTCTAATTCTACCAGTTTGTGTGCCAACTCTTTGTGTGTTGCAAGCATTTCTCGAAGTTTGATAAATGCCCGAACCACAAATACACTTACTTCAATAGCCCTTTTCGTGTTGAGAACGCTCGCCACCATTATTGCTCCGTGCTCAGTAAAAGCATTCGGAAGAGCCGGAGAAAATTTAAGCTTCACGAGGTGGTCGCAATTTGCGACCACCTCAGCCTTCTCTTTTGCAGTGAGGCGGAACATGAAGTCTTGAGGAAAACGGTTACGATTGCGCTTAACCTGCTCGTTTAACCGCTTTGTGGTGACTCCGTAAAGCTCCGCCAAATCAGCGTCTAACATAACTTTTTGGCCCCGGATCAACAGGATACGCTGCTCAATTTGTTCTATTGGAATAATAGGTCTCTTTTCACTCATTTTCTTAAGCCCATTAATGTCTATTTTATCTTGAAATCACAATTTGTGACCTCAAGATTTACGCGGCGATGGCTTCGTTAATTTCGTGAATGATTGTTTCTAATCTACCATCAAAAACCTTGTTCAATTTTTTCCATGATACTCCCTCACGAGTGAAAATGGGAAGCGTTTCGATGTCCTCCTTTTCCATTAACAGATTTTCGATAAGGTGTCTTCTGATCAAATCCAGCCATTTAATCTGTTCTTCCGTGAAGGACCGATTGGATTTGATCTTCATCATGGCTTTATCAACTCTTCGTTCGCCCGTAAGCAACTCTCCACCTCTAACTGCATAGCGGATTATAGAAATGATATCTGCCAGTTCCTGGTTATAGGCCCGCCTGAGATTCTTTTCGTTAAACTTATCCACTAAATTATCGGGTTGGGTAGCCAATTTTTCCCGTAAAGCCTTCAACTGCTTCGTATCAAATTCTTTAGGTCTTTTCAGAAGGATTTCAAGAGCTTCGATATGCCCGGGATTCTCTCGTACGAATCTTTCAAACTCCTGCAAGTAGTCCTGGGGGCCAAGCTCCCTGCCGTCCTTTGCCCGGAAAATGATTCTCGAATCAACATAATCCTCAGCTCCATTCGCCCTGATAAATTTCTTTTCAGGCCGAGGATATTTCTCGCAGAAATCGAGAAAGACTTCACTCTGCAAAGTCTCGATTGTCTCACTCCATTTGTGGTCAAGTCTCTCATGTAAGGTCTGAGCAAAATCTGCTACGTCACAATCGAGGATATATTAGAACTGAAGCCTTCCTTCCTGCGTGATGTTTTTGGAAATCCGATGGAGCCTTTTGGATAAGATGCCGGTATTGTATTCTCTATCCTTGTTATCGGCGATGGCCTGGACGATTTCTCGAATGGATCGGGTTGCCTTGACTGGAGCTTCGGCAGTAATTCCGGTTGTTTTTCTGAAATATTCCAGCAGAGTGCCATTAAAGCAATCGAAAACCGTAAAATGAGTTTTATGGATTTCAGGGCAGAGCCGGGTGCCTCGTCCCATCATCTGCTCAAATAGAATCCTCGATTGAACGGGCCGCAAAAATACAATATTCTCTATCCTGGGAACGTCCACGCCTGTTGAAAGCATATCCACAGTGATTACAATTCCAGGGTTCTGGCGGTTCCTAAACTCACGAATCCTTTGAAGAGGCCTGTCCACAGATGGACTACCTGTTATCTTCTGGACAAAATCATCTCCCCGGTTAAATTCCCTCCTCAGAACTTCAACCAACTGATCACAGTGAGAAATATGGGGAATATCATTCTGAGTAAAAATTAAAGTCTTCGGGAAATGGCCAAATTGGGTTTCCTGTTCCAAGAGATACTTTTTAATTTCCTGGACAATTTTTCTGTTTCTATCCGGGGCTGTCCAGTCTATCTCGGTGGTTGGGGCGGGAAGCTCTCTTTCATCTTCTAATGTTTCAAATTTAAGCTGGCCAGTCTCGGTATTGACCAGGCCGACCTCTTCTCCCTCTTTGAGAAAAACCCCTTGAAGAGTGATATTCGACTGGATGGCAACAGCATCGTAATCAACCAGATAGCCTTCTCGGACAGCGCGCTCATAATCGTAACGGTAAACAATCTCCTTAAAGAAAGCTCTGGTATGGGCAGCGGGTGTCGCAGTCAAGCCGATCTTAATGCCATCAAAATGGTTC
>JASEIE010000370.1 GCA_030024065.1 Thermodesulfobacteriota bacterium | reverse complement strand
GCCGAACTCCCTGCCTTCGCCGAAACGGCTACGCGCAGGCAGGGAGTTCGGAGTTTTTAATTTTTGATTCTTAACTTTCAATGGATCATTCATTATTCATAACTTATAACTCTAAACTAATTGCCCATGGCCGTTAGGCCACTCACGAACCATGAAAATACTCCAGAGGCTTGGGTTAAGGTTACGGTTACGAAGCCCGTTTCGGTTATCGGTTACGGTTACGTGTAAAGAATTAAGAGACGATAAACGTTGCCTTTTATTAACGATACGGGCCTCGTTACCCTTACCGTTAGACTTTTATTTTCTACCTAATTTTTTGGCGGCTTCTTTGGCAAAGTAAGTGAGAATCAAGTCAGCCCCTGCCCTTTTAATGGCGATCAGAGACTCCATCATCACCGACTCTCCATCGACCCAGCCCCTTTGCGAAGCCGCCTTAATCAAAGCGAATTCACCGCTGACACTGTAAGCTGCCACCGGGATATTGAAGGTCTGTTTTACCCGGTAGATGATATCGAGGTAAGGGAGGGCGGGCTTGACCATGATCATGTCCGCACCCTCTTCAATGTCGAGCCGGACCTCTCTGAGGGCTTCGTCTCCATTGGCGGGATCCATTTGATAGGATTTCCGGTCGCCAAATTGGGGCTTCGATTCCGCAGCGACCCGGAAAGGCCCGTAAAAACTGGATGCATATTTTGCCGCATAGGAGAGGATGGGAATCTCTTCAAATTGATTCTCGTCTAAGGTCTTTCGAATCGCTCCCACCCTGCCATCCATCATATCCGAAGGGGCAACGATATCCGCCCCTGCCTCTGCATGGGAGAGGGCCTGCCGGGCAAGGAGATCGAGGGTTTCATCATTGAGAACCCGGCCATCCCTCACCACACCGCAATGTCCATGGCTGGTATATTCGCAAAGGCAGACATCGGTGATGACGAGGATGCCATCTACTTTCTCCTTAATCTGCCTTATCGCCCGCTGAATGATTCCGTCTTCCGAATAGGCTTCAGTGCCCATTTCATCCTTTTTTTCTGGAATGCCAAAGAGGATGACACCGGGTATGCCCAGGGACTTTGCTTCCTTCACTTCCCTGACCAGGAGGTCGATGGATAGTTGAGAGTGGCCAGGCATGGAGGAGATGGGCTTTTTCCCCCCTTTTCCAGGACGGACAAAAAGGGGAAGGATCAGGTCATCCGGCCGGAGATGGGTTTCACGAATTATTCTTCGGAATATCTCGTCCTTCCGCAACCTTCTTAGCCGATATTTGGGGAATCTCATGTGACCTCCCTTATGAAAAGAGAACAGGCTTTGTATGGTTAACCCCGTTAGAAATAATGCCCCGCTGCTCCCTCCGAGCCAGAGGCCCTCTGGGCCGGCGGCTGCAGCGGGGGGACATTTCAGATTAATTCCGCCTGCCTGCCGGCAGGCAGGGCGGGGTTTAATGCCCCGCTGGAATTTCTAACGGGGTTAACTCATCTAATTTTTACAATATTTCATGACAATTGTCTATAAAAGGAATTTTGACATCGCCGGGTATAACTGGTAAATTGTTTTATAAAAATCCTCATTGGAGGCACTAGATTGAGGCTTGGCACAAAGCTAACCCTTTGTCTCTCTCTCATCATCATCCTTGTCCTTTCCATTTATGGATATTCTCATGTCCTATCCCGAAGGGACATCCTCGTTCGAAAGATGAAGGTCGAGACAAGAAGTATTGGTCGGACATTGAAGGTATCGCTTGAAAAGGTCTCATTAACAAGAGAGATGGAATATGTTCAGGAACTGATTGATGCCGTTGAGGAATATGAGAAAACTCTGGGTGTGATTGTCTACCACCGAGGAAAAGATTTGGTCTTCCAGTCCCGTTCTTTGGGAGAAGTAAAGCCTTATATCGAGGGGATTAAGAGAGCGATTCAAGAGGATCTGGTGCTGGAGGAATTCGGAGCGTATCAGAAGATGCCCGTCTTTACATATACTTTTCCCCTTCAAGACCGAGGTGGCCGAAATATCGGGGGCGTTTCTGTTCTCCACCATACCTCTTTTATGGAAGAGGATATCCAGAAAGCAAAATGGACAATCTTTATTACCATTTTTACTGTTATCGGGGGGACGGTGGCGCTGGTCATTTTTGTGACAAGAAAATGGATTAATCAACCCGTCTCACAATTGATGATTGGAATCAAGAATTTGGCAAAGGGCAATCCCAATACCCAAATTGATTTAAAAAGTGGCGACGAACTCTCTGAATTGGCGAAGGCCTTTAATCAGATGGCGGTTGATTTGAAAGAGGCCCAGGAACGGATCATCCAGGGGGCCGAGACCAGACTGGAGCTGGAAAGGAGCCTTCGACAATCCGAGAAATTGGCCACCATCGGCCAATTGACCTCCGGTCTCGCCCATGAGATTGGCACCCCTCTCAATATCATCGGAGGGAGAGCGGAATTGGCGAAGCGAAGGCTTGAGGATAAAGAGGGGACAGAAAAAAACCTGGATATCATTATTCAACAAACCGAAAGAATCACAAAAATCATCCAGCAACTCCTCGGCTTTGTTAGAAAAAAGAAACCCGATCAGAAGGCTTTGAAAATCAGCGCCCTTTTAGAGACTACCCTCGATTTTTTAGGCCACCAGATTCAAAAACAGGGGGTGAGGGTGGTGAAAAAAATAAGCGATAATCTTCCTTCCGTGATCGGTGACCCGGACCAACTCCAACAAGTCTTCTTAAATCTATTCCTCAATGCCATTCAGTCTATGCCCCAGGGGGGAGAGCTTCGTATCGCGGTTTCGTCGAAGTGGATTTCCAAAGAAGGTCTTGAAGATAGCTCCCGACCCTATGTGGAGGTTTGGGTTGAAGATACCGGTGCGGGGATGGAGAGGGAAGTGATGGAGAACATTTTCAATCCCTTTTTCACAACGAAGGACACAGGGACAGGATTGGGATTAATGGTCAGCCAGGGGATTGTTCAGGATCATGAGGGATGGATCGATGTGGAGAGTGAAATGGAGAAGGGATCTGTGTTTAAAGTCTACCTTCCCTGTATTTCGGGAGAGGTGAAAAGGAATGGATGAACGCTATAAAGTTTTAGTGGTGGATGATGATCTTGAGATGTGCGGATTGATTTCCGATGTTCTTAAGGGAGAAGGACTTTCTTCTACCAGCATTTCTGACAGTTTGGAGGCGTCAAAGATCCTCAAGAAGGAGGAGTTCGATGTCATCATCACCGATTTAAAGATGAAGGGACTGAAAGGCCTTGACCTTCTTGAGGAGGCCAAGCAGGTATCTCCCCTGACGCCAGTGATTATTATCACAGCCTTCGGGACTATTGAATCGGCCATCCAAGCCATGAAGATCGGGGCTTATGACTATATCACCAAGCCTTTTCAGACGGAGGAACTCCTCCTGACTGTGAAGAAGGCTCTGGAGACCCGTCTTTTAAAGAAGGAAGTCATCCGATTAAGAAAGGAGGTGGAGTCCCGGTATGATTTCCATCGCCTCATCGGTAGAAGTCCTGCGATGCAAAAAATTTACGACCTCATCGAAAGGATCCGTGACAGTTCCATCAATGTCCTCATTACCGGAGAAAGCGGGACAGGCAAGGAACTGGCCGCAAAAGCCATCCACTACAGTGGGATCAGAAAGGAAGG
>JASEIE010000036.1:13391-16360 GCA_030024065.1 Thermodesulfobacteriota bacterium | reverse complement strand
AGGGAGATATACGGGGGCTCGTAGCGCCTGAGTGTGCCAACAATGCCTGCAGGGGTGGAGACCTGGTGGTCACGCTTTTGTTTGGAGTCCCGGGCAGTGCCTCCTGCGCCCTGATATTGATGACCATGATTATGTTTGGAATTTTTCCTGGTCCTGACATGGTGGAAAAGCACCTTGCCCTCACCTATTCATTTGTATGGAGCCTTGCTATTTCTACTGTTGTTGGAGTCATTGTCTGTTTTGCGTTGGCCAAGCAGTTGGCTAAGGTCGCCACGGTGCCGATTCAAACCCTTGCTCCCTTGGTCATCATTATTCTTGTCATGGGAGCGTTTCAGGCTACTCAAAGTTGGGGGGATCTCATCACCCTTGCGTTACTTGCAATCTTGGGCTGGATAATGAAAGAAACGGGCTTTGGCAGGCCACCCCTGATCGTAGGGTTTGTCCTGGGAGGCCTTTGTGAGCGGTATTTGGGGCTTTCGATCCAGAGGTATGGATTCACCTTTTTCTATCGTCCCGGGGTGATTATCCTTGGTATGTTAACTATTTTAGCGCTTTGGGCCGGGGTAAGGTTTGTGCAAAAAGGGAAAGAAGTTGAGGAGGGAGATCTTTAATATTCGAACATAAAGAACTGGCAAGAAAGGTATATTTACGCGAAAGGAGCATAGAAAATGGAAAAAAGGATTGGGTTCTCAACTTATTTTACTCTGTTGATTGCCGTTGTTATGTTAATTGCGGCCATCGATGCCACCCAAATGCCTTTTATGGCGGCCGTGTATCCTGGTAGTGTAGCGGCTGTGATGTTCGTAGTGGCTGTCGCCCAGTTGATTCAAGATTTCAGAAAAGGTCAAACCACGGTGGGGGCCATTGATATCGAGAAGGCAGCGGTCCCAGATGAAGTGAGGTACAGAAAAGGTCTGCGGGCTTATATCTGGTTGATGGGCCTATACTTGGCCATCATTCTGTTTGGTTTTAAATTGGGAACCATAGCCTTTCTGATAGGATATCTCAAGTCTGAGGACAAGAGCCGATGGTTAAAGATAGTGCTCATATGTGCTGGTACGTTTGTTGTTCTTGATTCTTTCAACAGGTTTTTTGAAGTTTGGTGGCCTTCGGGATTGCTGGGGGATCTGCTGGAAGAGTCTGTGCCCTGGCTTTTTTAGGGTATGACCGGACGATGAAAAATTCCTGGAGGTGAAGTGATGGGTGCTGATACAGTTGTGTTTAAGCTTGCAAAGTTCTGTTCCGGATTGCGATTTGATGAACTTGACAGAGTGGTTGTGGACAAAATCAAGCAGCTTGTGATCGATCAGCTTGCAGTGGAAGTGGCTTGCGCAGTACTCCCCTGGAACCAGAGCCTATATGAGTATGTCCGTATGCTCGATGCCAGAGGTAAGTCCACTGTCGTTGGCTATGGGCTAAAGACGAACGTGGAGTATGCGGTGCTGGCCAATTCGACCTTCGGGCATGGATTCGAGATTGACGATGTCGATTTGAGAGGGGGACCCACAGGACATCCGGGTTCTCTTACGGTTCCTGTGGCCATTGCTCTGGCAGAAACTCGTCCTGTTTCCGGCAAGCGGATGATTGAAGCAGTCGTATCAGGATATGAGGTCTTGTCAGCCATCGCCCGTGGCATTCAGCCTTCCTCGCATTTCAGCAGGGGATTTCATGCCCAAGGCAGCGGTGGGCCATTCGCCAGTGCAGCGGTAGCTGGTGTACTGCGTGGACAGGATATCCCAACCCTTGCCAACACATTCAGCCTTGCAGCGAGTCATGCCGGTGGCATCATGGAGTACGCCAATACAGGCGGCAGTGTTAAACGTCTCCATGCAGGGTTAGCAGCGATGGGCGGGGTTCGGTCTGCCTACCTGAGCGAGCTTGGGTGGACCGGTCCTCCGACAGCCATTGAGGGTAAGCGGGGATTCTGCGTCGCTTTTGCCCAAGAGTATAACATCGAGGCCATCACCAGAGATCTAGGAAAGAAATTTTCTGCTCCGGGAACGATCATCAAACCCTATAGCTGTAACGCCAATATTACTCCTGCCATTGATGCATTGAAAGCCGTGCTGGCAGAAGCTCCTCTCAAGAGCAAGGACGTAGAGTCGATCGAAGTATACACATCCTCCAGGGCCATGAAATCCGCCGGCGGGATTGGGCCAGAGCCGGAGGACAAGGTCGGAGCCCAATTCAGTATGCACTTTAGCCTGGCCATGACCCTGGTAAAAGGCAGCAATGACTTTCACGCCTTGCTGGAGGCAGATCTGAAAGATCCTGAACTCATAGGTGCGGCCAAGAAGGTACGGATGATTCCGGACAAGGAGGGTGAAGAGAAGATTGAAAAAGGTCAGCCTTGGGCGCGGGTGACAGTTGTGACGAAGGACGAGCGGCGCTTTAGCAGCGCACAGTTTGCAAAGGGGACCCCTGAAAATCCGTTGAGTCAGGAGGAGGTCGAAAAGAAGGCTCGAAGCTTGACCTTAAAGGCTCTGGGATCGAGTGAAGCGGAAAAGTTGATTAATCTATGTCGGCACCTTGAAGAGATAGAGGATGTTTCTGAGATTGCAAGGTGCATGACGAAATCTTAGGAGGGTTTTTAATGTCGGTCATGAGCATCATTTAATGATGGAGGGTGCTGCATTGTGGGTAAAACTCTAACCCAAGGTTTTGCAAAATCAGTTGCAGGGAATCCCGAGCCCATCCAGTTTATGAAAAAGCACCTCACTGAGAAATAAGACAGTCACTTCCAATAAATATGCGAAAGGAGTTTCCACATTGATGCATCAGGGAGATCGATATGACAACACAAGATAAAATTAGTACGGTGACGTTACTGGCTGGAGCGGATGTGGGGCCAGTGATCAAACCGGTAGATAGATTAGCCGAGCTGATCCTGCCAGTTTTTGAGAAGGCCGATATTCGCTTTGCTCAATGTGAGCGCTCGTACTCAAAACGGGGCTGGTCCCCTCAATGGG
>JASEIE010000036.1:0-13292 GCA_030024065.1 Thermodesulfobacteriota bacterium | reverse complement strand
TAAAAGCCAGGGCGGATGTTGTCATCTTATCTCTTCATTGGGGAGTACATCACCTCCCCAAGGTGATTGCTACATACCAACTCCCGGTTGCCCATGCGGCCTTTGAGGCTGGGGTTGACCTGATCGTAGGGCATCATGCCCATATTTTGAAAGCCGTGGAAGTCTATAAGGGGAAGGTATGTTTCTACAGTATTGGCAACTTTCTTACTACAGGCCCACGTGGGCCTCGCATTCCTTTTGAATGGAACCTTTACTGGCATAAAACAGAACCAGACAGTTTGTACCAGTTTCCAGTTGACAGCAAGAAGGCCATGATAGCCAAAGCTGTAATCAGCAAAAAGGGTGTGGAAAAAGTTTCATTTTTACCTACTTTTATAAATAAACTTGCTCAGCCGGAAGCTCTTAGCCAAAACGACAGTCGCTTCCAGGAGATATTGGATTATATGGAATGGGTATCGGATCAGTATCCCCATAGATTCAAGGTGGAAGGAAACGAGATTGTAGTTGAAACCTGAGTCGAACCTAAAGGCATAGGTTGTCCAAGTTTGAAGCCACGAAAGGGGGCAATCAAGATAATGAGCAATACAGTGTCATGACACAGGCAAACAGATGAATGAGAGGCCGGTGGTTGTTACCCGGAGGCTTGCAGAATATGCTATCGGCTTGAACTATGAAAGTCTGCCACCAGATGCAGTGAAACAGGTAAAACGGGTAGTACTGGACAGCTTGGGATGCTGTATTGGGGGCTGCGGGTATCTCGGAGATTACGACCAAGGAAGGTACAATCTATAGATGCCGAGTGGATTATCCGAAAGGGGATCCTCGTAATCCAATGAGGGATGCGGAGTTAGAAAGTAAATTCCGCCTCCTGGCTTCTGAATATATGACAGAGCCACAAATTAGGGAAGTTATTGATACTGTCAACAGGCTGGAAGAGCTGGATGATATAGGCTTATTGATGAAAACTATGGTATTTAGAGCGAGCACTGCCGGCTAAGATAGAGAATGAAGGCCAGGAGGGTTCTCAGTCCTTCGGTCTATGCTACAAAAACATAGTGAGGTTCAGATGTTTTATGGTTATGCAGGCAGGGTATTGAATATTGATCTTACCCGTGGTGAGGTTGGGCATGAGTATCTGGATGAAAGTGAAGCCAGAAAATATATAGGCGGGCCTGGTCTGGCGGCAAAGATGATCTGGGACAAAATAAAAGCGGACACACATGCTTTGTCACCAGAGAATCCTCTCATTTTTATGACCGGTCCGTTGACCGGGACGCCGGTGCCTTCCGCGAATCGCTATTCTGTGGCTGCCTTATCGCCGTTGACGGGCATTTGGGGTGAAGCACATGCAGGAGGTACCTGGGGACAACAGTTGAAGTGGGCAGGCTTCGACGGCATCGTTTTGACAGGCAGATCTCCGAAGCCGGTCTATCTCTGGGTTTGTGATGGTGAGGTGAAAGTCGCAGATGCCAGCCACCTCTGGGGGAGGGATACTTACGAGGTTAGTGATATCCTCCAAAAGGAGACTGATGCCAGAGCTAGTGTGGCAAGCATAGGTCGAGCCGGGGAACGGTTGGTGAAAATTGCATGTATAATAAATGATGGCAGGGCGGGAAGGGCGGCTGGAAGATGTGGCCTTGGAGCTTTAATGGGTTCTAAAAACCTTAAAGCGGTAGTAGTAAAGGGAACCCAAAGACCACGGATCAGTGACCGAGAAGGATTGAGAAAAAGTATTCAGAAGCACTTTCCGCCTGCAACTGTGGATGAGGAGGAATGGAAGAGCCATATCAGGGAGTGGAGACAGGAAGACTGGAGAAAGGGACGAAGTGTGGTGAAGAACTTTTTAGAGGGTGAGTTTGATGGGTTTTTGGACATGTGGACGGAGGTTATTCTGATGGGTGAGCCCTATTATTGCTGGGGCTGCAGGGATAGCTGTCTTAACTCGATGATGAATAGTGGCGCTAGGGGTCCTATGGGAGAGGCACTGGTGCCGCTGGGATCACAGTGCTTGATAAAAGATAAGGAGGCTTTGCTTAAAGCCTGGGATCTATGCCAGAGGTATGGCATGGATTCGATGTCAGCGGGTTGTGTCATCGCGTTTGCCATGGAGGCATTTGAAAGGGGGCTTATTTCAATCAAGGATACCGATGGAATTCATTTGACCTGGGGAAATCATCAGGCCATGGTCAAGATGGTGAAGAAAATAGGCGAGAGGGAAGGATTTGGTGAAGTGCTGGGAGAGGGGCCCAAGGCGGCGGCAGAACACGTCGGAGGAGTAGCGCCGGAGTACGCGATGCATGTCAAAGGACTGTCAATCCCAAGGATGGACCCAAGAGCTGCTGATGGTTTTGCTCTTGAATACGCTACGGGGAGCCGGGGAGCCGATCATCTAGAGGCATATTATATACAGTCGGGAAGGGGACCTATCCCGGATTTGGGCATATATCAGGCGGTTGACACTGTTGAGAGGCGCTTTTCACCAGAAGGCCAGGCTGAGATAGTGGCTAAGCTTCAAAATTATGTTGCTCAACTTGATTCCCTGGGAGTTTGTAAATTCCTCACTGGCTTTAGCCGTAGCCGCCAAATTGCTCAGCCTTCTCATTTTGTAGAATGGTTGAATTACGTTACCGGATGGAATATGAGCTTGGAGGAATTTCTCAAAACCGGAGAACGCGTCTTGAATCTTAAACGTCTCTTTAATGTACAAAGGGGAATAAGCAGAAAAGATGACAGACTACCAGCCAGGATTATGACCCACAAAAAGGGTGGGTATAGTGAAGCAGCAGAACACTTACCTGCCCTGGGAATAATGCTTGGCGACTACTATTCTTACCGGGGTTGGAGTGAAGATGGAATACCTACCAGGGAGAAACTTATAGAGCTGGGGCTTGGTGATTTGATTAATAATAAGATGATAGGGATCACACTGTGACAGTTTTTTTGTAGTGGATCTAAAAACTTCTTTATATTTGGCTTATTTTGCTAAATTCTTTCGACAGGAGAGCTCGATACAAAGACCTGAGGATTTTGGTTGTAATTCTCAAGATAATCTTTAATCACCCGGATGAGATCAGGCTGCCCTTGAAAGATCTCCCAGCGGATACATTTATCGATGAATTCTTATTGCTGATTCAAAAACCAAGTTCTTCTGCCACAAGTACCACATTTATTCGTCCTTTTTGCCATCCCTTCGTCCCCTCAATAATTGCAGTATATAGGCACATTCTCCACTCGTGGTTGCAGTCAACACACACGCCTGTTCTCATGCAGGGTAAATCAAGATGCTGGGTTCGGCCCTGCTCCTCCTAGTGCCGCCTGCCATTCATTGGCGCAGCCACCTGGCGAATTCGTTGAAATGCCTGGTTCACATCATGAACAATTTTATTAACACCAGAAACGACAATCACCTTTTCAGGCCCGAAAATCATCGCCGCTACTCGATTCCCACGTCCATCTGTACTCACTAGCTTACCATCAAGTGTAATAGCGTTTGTACCAGTTAGAAATATGTCGGCAAGAAAAGCCCCTCTCCGCAGCCTCATTCCCTCTTCAACTGAAGCAATCAATCGGCCATTAGTGTCCTTGGCAAATGGATCGATAAGCTTGTTTTGGTTGCGACTTCGAAGTTCTTCCATGATCCCAATCTGATCAATGGTGACTGAGTCAGCGCGGGCAACGACTGTTCCTGGAGGAATCATTTCAAGGACAGAAACAAGTGCCTCTTTTCGATTTGAAACGTATTGTGCGTTTATGTTCCTTTTTAGGAGATTGGTTACCGCCCTCTTGGCGTGCTCTTCATAGAGCCATCTTTTCTCTTGTGTCATATCAGTCCCTTCTGCCATGATTTTCCTTTATTGAATTAACATTTGAAATCCAACGCAGTTCCTTATATTGCTTGTCCGACGAAAGGTGCCTGTGAAGCACGCTTGGATATTCAAGTTAGAAGTCAACTACTTTCCAGGGGGGCGCCAAGTCTCTTAGAGACTGATTTCTCGTACTCACACGCCAGAATTGCCGGATTGATGAGAATGCTGATCTGTATCCGTCCTTCCATTTTATACACGCCCGACCAAAAGTAGTTCGCTGCCAACTCAGGAACCTTAATGTAATTCGATATGGCAATTTACAATTGCTTCTTGGTTGCCTACAGTCGAGATAAAAAGAATTGCTGGAGGACTTTCTCAGAACTCTTAGAGTTTTTTTCTTGACAAATTGTTGGTAAGGTTGTAAAAAACATTCAAATTAAATATTCTAAATGAAACGATATTAATTCCAGGCGCCTTTCGATTAATTCCCAAAATACAAGCATTCCTGATAAGGTGATTTTTATCGGGTCAAAGGCACCCCATTGAAACCTACCTCTTTTGCCTAAGAGGTAGGTGAACCAAGCATAATGTAGATCAGGAATATTGAGGATCTCCCATAATCAACAATTATAAAAAGCGATTAGATAAACTCTTCTTTTAATATCGTGTTTGCTAATAATGGAATACTTCGATGTCTTGATCATGATGACATCTATTTCATATCGATAGCACCAGGAGTATGGGACCTCCCAGCAAAGTTATTCTAAGTGTTCCCATGTTAGGTGTAAATCAGCCCTTCTCATGAAAGAAGGGGATAGCTGTTCAGCCGTGGCTTCAGAGTACCTGATTGCGACACAAATGTAAAGACTTACAAAACGATTGATTAGCTGATTTCAAAAATGTTTGTCATAGACCGGGGATATGAGGCTGTTCTTGATAGTATTGAATTATTCCGCAGGATAGGCAAGAAGGTCATGGAAACTTGCAGAAACGCTCAAAAAACATTAAAGAATATGAGGGAGGCTATGAAGTGACAATCCATTTTGATATCTTGGGCTTAATTTTTTTGTGAAGGGAAAAAATTGATGTCTTTAAATAGATAATTGAGAAGGAGGGTTCTTATGAATCAGCAGGAAAGGTTTCGATGTACCATTATTAGAGGAGGAACCAGCAAAGGGATTTATATCATGAGGAATGAGCTCCCCCAGGACCCTGTAATGAGGGATAAGGTCATCCTAGCGATTTTTGGAAGTCCGGATATCCGGCAGATTGATGGATTAGGAGGATCCGACCTCTTGACCAGTAAGCTGGCAATTATTGGACCTCCCACCCGCCCAGATGCAGACGTGGATTATACCTTTGGACAGGTGGGGATTTTGGAACCCAAGGTGGATTATTCGGGCGCCTGTGGGAATATATCCTCGGGGGTAGGAGTTTTCGCTATTTATCATGGATTGGTGGACATGAAAGAGCCTATGACTCCTGTGAGAATCCATTTCACGAATTTCAATCAAATATTGAAGGCGGAGATTCCCGTGGTCAATGGGGAGTTGGCTGTTGAAGGAGACTATAAGATCGATGGTACCCCGGGAACCGGAGCAAGGATCAGGCTCGATTTTTCGGACACCGCGGGAGGTGCAACCAACAAGATCCTTCCTACTGGAAATACGAAAGACAATCTAAAGGTCGAAGGCATTGGGGATGTGACAGTCTCGATCGTGGATGCCGGAAATCCGGTCGTATTTCTTCATGCTGAGCGCATGGGACTCAAGGGAACGGAAACCCCCCTTGAAATTGACGGGAATGCCGATTTATTGGATAGGTTGGAAAGGATCCGGTCCGTTGCTGCTCAGAAGATTGGATTTGTTCAAGACTGGAAAGAGGCTACCCAGAAGAGTCAGTTTATCCCTTTCATTGCGATGGTGAACTCCCCCAGAGATTATATTGATTTTACGACCGGAAAAACCGTTGAAGCAGGATCTTGTGATATTGTGTCGAGGTTATTATTCAATCAGAAGATGCACAAGACCTATCCGGGGACAGGAACGATATGCACAGGGACGGCAGCCAGGATTCCCGGGACTGTCGTCAATGACTTGCTAAAGGAATCCGCCGAGAAGAAAGAGGAGGTAAGAATAGGACATCCGGCTGGGATCATTACTCTCGAAGTAGAGGTTGGGATGGAAGATAAAAGGCCCGTTTTGAAGAAAGCGGTCTTTAGTCGGACGGCCCGCATTATTATGGATGGATACGTATTTGTTAGAAAGAGTCTAATGAAATGAGAGGAAGGCCAGAAGAGAATATTAGATTCACCGATAAAAAGTATTAGGAGTGTTGAGCAATTATTTTTCAGGGAGGATAGGAAACATGCCCATGACAATGACTGAAAAAATACTGGCAGCCCATGCTGGAAGGGATAAGGTCAGTCCGGGAGAACACTTAAACGTTAAAGTGGATGTGATAATGGCACATGATACGACCGTGGGCTTAGCCATCGAAAGCTTCAAAAAGATCGGGGCCAAGAAGGTCTTTGACCCCGAAAAGGTTGTCCTGATAGTGGATCACCAAGTGCCGGCCAAGACTGCCCAGGCCGCTGAGGGTACCAGAAGGATGCGTCAATTTGCTCGCGAGCATGGGATCAAATATTACGACGTTGGGCGTACTGGAATCTGCCACGCATTTCTTCCGGAACAAGGCCTCGTGCTCCCCGGCGATGTGATCATTGGTGCCGACTCCCATACTTGTACCTATGGGGCATTGGGTGCCTTCTCAACGGGGATGGGGAACACTGACATCGCTGCTGCCATGGTCACTGGCGATATCTGGATGAAAGTTCCCCCAACCATCAAGTTTATCTATCACGGAAAGCCAGGTAAATGGATAGGCGGGAAGGACCTGATTCTATATACGCTGAAGCAGATTGGTGTTGACGGAGCGTCTTACTCAGCCATGGAGTTTACAGGTGAAGCGGTGGAGTCGTTGCCAATGGATGGCCGCCTTACCATGTCCAATATGGCAATTGAGGCAGGGGCCAAGGTTGGAATCCACAGGGTGGACGGCATCACTTTAGACTATATTAAACCTCGGGCCAAACGCCCTTACAAGGTTTATAAGTCGGATGAGGATGCAGAGTATGCGAAGGTCTACGAGTGGGATGTCTCTGATATAGAACCCCAGGTAGCTTTCCCTTTTCTTCCTTCCAACGTCTACCCCATCAGCAAGGTTGGAGAAATTAAGATTGACCAAGCATCGGTTGGGAGTTGCACGAACGGCCGGTTGGATGATCTGAGAATAGCAGCCAAAGTGATCAGAGGCAGGAAAGTGCATCCCGATGTGCGTTTTATCATCAATCCTGGGACTCAACAAATTTATCTCGATGCGCTTCGGGAAGGTTTATTTGAGACTTTTGTTGAGGCTGGAGCGGTGATTAGTACACCGACCTGTGGCCCTTGCTCTGGCGCCCATATATGGCTTTTAGCCCCAGGAGAGCGTTGTATCTCTACGACCAACAGAAATTTTGTCAATAGGATGGGCGGCCCAGGTTCAGAGGTCTATTTGGCCGGACCCGCGGTGGCGGCGGCGAGTGCGGTGACAGGCAAGATCAGTAGTCCTGAGGAGGTGGTGAGATGAAATTGAAGGGTAAAGTTCACAAATACGGAGCGAATGTTGATACGGATGTCATTATCCCTGCGCAATATTTGGAGAGTAATGATGCTCAGGTGCTAGCCAAACATTGCATGGAGGACCTCGATAAGGAATTTGTGAACAAGGTTAAGCCAGGTGATATCATTGTGGCTGATAAGAATTTTGGTTGCGGGTCGTCAAGGGAGCATGCCCCGGTCGCTATCAAGGCCAGCGGGGTCGGATGTGTGGTCGCCAAGAGCTTTGCCCGGATATTCTATCGGAATGCCATTAACATCGGATTGCCGATACTGGAAAGCGAGGAAGCTGCTGAGGGTATAGAGAACGGAGACATCGTCGAGGTGGATTTGGCGACCGGGAATATCGTGAATGTGAGTAAGGGAAAGATATTTCGAGCGAAGCCTTTTCCCGAGTTCATCATGCAATTGATATCAGCCGGAGGACTGGTCGAATACACCAAGCGTAGAATAAGTTAAGATGACGTTTGAAAGGAGAAGAAGATGCTAGCGGAAATAACTCTTACCCCCTCCGAATCTAAAAAACTCATCTCGATGGCCATCTTAAAATTGCCAGAAGTTCAACGTGCCCTCAACAATGGGATTGTAGCCCTTCATCCCAGCAGCAATACAGTCTTCATCTATAAAGAAATCCTGGGGCAATGGCCTCAGGGACTTTGGGTTTGCGGGTTAATAGCCCCCGTAGGGCTTTGTGGTTCACTTGAAATGGTGAAGATGAGAGAGGCTCGAGGACCTGGCAAACATGATCCAGGGAAAGCCCTCCAAACCTGGTTTTTTAAAAAAGGGATCCTTCAAAAGCAGACTCCCCTGAATGAAATTCTAAATCAGATGGGTCCTGAAGATGTCTATATCAAAGCGGTAAATGCTTTGGACCCTCAGGGGAATGCAGGGGTCCTTTATTCCAATCCTTCAAGAGGGGGAACAATAGGAGTAGTGCTTGGCGCCCAACGTAAGAAAAAGTTCCATCTTCTTTTAGCTGTTGGCCTCGAGAAACTTATTCCCATCTCTATTGCTGAAGCAAGTCAAAAAGCAAAACGCATGAAGGTGGATTGGGCTATGGGCATGGCCTGTGGCTTGATTCCTGTCTCAGGGGAAAAAATCGATGAAGTAAGAGCATTCGATATCCTAACCGGGACGAATGCAACTCCCATTGCAGCTGGGGGCCTGGGAGGAGCCGAAGGTTCTATTGTCTTAGCTCTTGACGGTACTGAGACTAAGGTTCAAACGTCCCTATCAATGATAAAAACCATCAAGGGTGCAAAGCTACCTGTGCTTAACCTTCCGGATTGTGACTCCTGCCACAATCCGGGTTGCTACCTTGTTTCTGATAGAGGCAAAGCCGACTAAAGAGAACCGATATCCGAGTCATTTTAATTTGTAACACCAACCCGACTAGTAAGCAGAAAGAAGAAGCTATCTATTTCGTTGAGAAAGGAGAAGAGAGTATGATTCCATGTGTCTACTATCGTCCCGGTTGAAGCTCCTGTGCAAAAACGAAAGAGTTGCTTTCGTCATGGGGAGTGTTATTTAAGTCCATCAACGTTGAGGAGAATCCTGCAGCGCTTGAAGAGATCAAACGTCTTGGAGTAATGGGGGCTCCTGCTGTTGTCATAGGGGATCGGGCTTTCTATGGATGGAACCCCAAACAGTTAGCTGCGTTCGTTGGGGTGGAGTATGCTGAACCCGAGCATCTCTCGTGGGCCGAACTCATAGAACGTCTCGACAAAATCCTTGCAGCCGCCCAGCGAGCGATCATCCAGGTTCCCAACGAGCGCCTCGACAGGGCGACACCGGGGCGTAAGCGAACGGTTCGCAACTTAGGTTACCACCTCTTCAGGCTAGGTCGCGCATTCCTCGATGCCATGGAGCAAAAACGCTTGCCAAAGGAGTGGTTGAGTGAAGAAGCACCGCCAGAACTCATCGACGGCGAGAGAATGGCTCAGTACGGACAGAAAATTCGCGAAGATCTGGAAAAGTGGTTTACAACTGACGCGCCCGGGGAGAATATCACGGCATACTATGGCTTCCCTACAGCCCACGAGCTCTTAGAACGAATCGCGTGGCACACGGCCCAGCACCTACGTCAATTATACTCATTACTGGAGCAGATGGGATTATCCCCCGTCAATCCGCTCAAAGGCGAAGACTTCAAAGGGTTGCCGCTTCCCAAAGAAGTTTGGGAATAGTTCAAAACTTATTGAAACAAATGATCCATAGTTGGTGGGCCAACCCCAAAAAATGAAAGTTGATTTTATAAAGATTTGGATCTCCTTCCTTGTCTCAGGGGGAGGAGAATAAGGGTGGAAAAGATTTAAATTTTCCTCTCCTTAACCCTCCCCCGCGATCGACGGGTTAGCCGATCTAAAGAATTTACCAGATATAAGAGAGTGGGTCAGAATGATTTACAAACACTCCTCATCTCTAAAAATGGAAAACTCAAGCTTAGCTCTCTTTTGAGAAAGGAGGGAATAAGAAAGGATGATCGAAAAAATCGGGTTGATTGGGACAGGTTACATGGGGCGACCTATCGCTAAAAACTTATTACAGGCAGGATACCCATTAACCATTTTTGCACGAAAGGAACATGTCAGGGAAGAAATGAGGGCGTTAGGAGCTCATATTGCAGCTTCACCGGCAGAACTAGCTAAGAGTTGTGACATCATCTTTCTTCTCGTAACTGGCTCAGATGCTGTTAGAGAAATTCTATTTTCACAGAATGGTATTGTCAAGGGAGCTTCCCAGGGAGACATCATTGTTGACATGACCACCTCAGATCCTCGATTTTCCAAGAATTTTGCTAAACGGCTGTCAATGAAAGGTATAGAATACCTCGATGCGCCCATTTCAGGTGGAGCTTTAGGAGCCAAGAATGCTCAACTTCTTATTATGGTAGGTGGGAAAAAAGAGGTTTGTGAAAGATGCCTTCCAGTATTTAAACCTATCAGCAAAAGGGTTATTTACCTGGGGGAGACGGGGAGTGGACATTTGGTTAAGTTGATTCATAATCAGTTGTCTTTTGCAACCTTTCTTGCTGCCTGCGAAGCAGTCATACTCGGAGAAAAACTCGGGTTGTCGATGGATACAATGGTTGAGGTATTTAACTCAGGAAATGCTCGCAGTTACGCTACGGAAGTTAGATTTCCGAAGTTTATTCTCACAAAAACCTTTGATATGGGTGGAACATTTAATACGGTGTTTAAAGACACTTCGATTGCGCGAAGGATTTCAAAAGCAGCCAAAGTGAATTTACCTATTATCAACTGCGTCTATAAGTATTTGAAGCATCCTGTGGAGAAGGGAGAAGGTGAAGAGGACTATTCAAAAATAATCTTGAAAATGAAGGACTTGTTAGATAAATAGTGTGAATTCTGTTTAATGTTTTCCATGGCAACCCATTCCCCCTCGTTTGCTTCCATAAATTTTAAGGGGCAAAAGTGCTTGAGATCATATCAAAACAGCATTGAATATCCTATTGACATCCTCCATCTCTTCTAAATGCCAGAGGAGTTCCAGAGTGTTTTGTGCTTGCGTGGAGGTAAGCAGATTCTGAGTTAATTTGAGAAATTTTTCCTCTATCTCATCATCGCTCATGGGATTAGCCGGATGTCCCTTTGGATTTTTCAAATGCTGGATCCATTGACGTCCTGATAGATCCACCACCTCGATTCGGCAATGAAAGGTTTTAGGCCACTCCTTTGTATACTGGGGATCCTCTTCCATGGAGGACTTCTTGAGCAAGGCCAATATCTGAGGATGACGATATCGTTCGGGCGTATAGGTTCTTTCCGAGATTTCTCCGTCAAACAAGGCTGCCACAACAAGATAAGGTATACTGTGATCTGCTGTTTCTCGGGTATGAGGATCATATTTTTCAGGGCCGCTGCTGGTAGCAATCGAGAAAGAGTCAAGGAAGACCCTAATCGAATCGATTTGGTGGATATCTACTTTTTTTCGCAACTCGAGGGCTGTCTCAACAGAAAGCAGAACAGTATACATCACCGGCCTGTACTTGAAGAAAGTTCCCTCAATTTTAAAGGGATGACCTTTTCCACCGAACACCCCGAGCTCAAACGGGCCTGTCACCTGTTTCATCAGTCCGCAACGGCCCTCGAAGATTTGATTAGGACCTGTCATACCCTCGGATGCCAACAAGGCAGCAAAAAGGCCATTTCGAGCCGCATTGGGGCCGGCACATCCTTTCCACATGGATAGTTCTCCAGTTCGCGTCTGCCAAAGTCCGATATTGGGCGCTATGGCGAGAGCTAAAGCCTGGGCCATCTTCTCCTGAGAGAGACCCAACATATTTCCCACCCCTAATGCGCTTCCAATGGATGTCTCTGTCACGTAATCCCAGCCTCTGGAATGGAACTCTGCCGAGTCTACCAATTGATCGACGATTTCATAAGCCAGCGTAATGCCACAAGCTAAACTCTTACCATTAGTATGCAAGGCTTCACAGATGGCCAAGAGTGCCGAAATATTATCGCTCGGATGCGGACCATCTTTGTTCAGATAGTCGTCATTGAAGTCCAGATAACGGACCATAATTCCATTCACAAAGGCTGCCATCTCCGGAGAGGTTTTCATGAACGTACCTAAAATCGATGCAGGCATACTGCATTGAACCCGAGCCGCCAGTCGCCTGGCGATCTTGACGGGCTCTGCTGAAAAAGCACCCAAAGCACAACCGATAGAGTCAATCAAGCTTCTTTTCACAGCATGGAGAGCTTCTGGGGTAAGATCGGTATAAGTAAAAGAGGCTGCATAATCACTAATCTTCTCTGCAATCCGATCCATTGATCACCATCCCTCTCTTTTGATCTTTGTCTTAAGATGTGCTTTTTTAAATATCATTCTACTATTTCTACTATTCCCTTCGTCCCGTCCACCTTCAACCAATTGCCACTCTTGAATGTCTGTAATGGATCTACAGACAATGAATCGATCGTTGGAATCCCCGACATGATGACCGCTCCAACCAAAATGGTATCTGCTTGCCGGGTGATGATGGCCTTGGGTCCCTTCTTATTCGCTGCAAGCCGGATGATGATCCACATGCCACCAGCAGATCCCTTGAGGCCTGGGACGATCAATATCTTTTCCATCATCGCTTTCCCGTAGAGCTCATGATCAACTTCTGTGATGATACCCGTCTCTGGATCCACCCCTCCCAAAAAAGAGAGGGCCTGGGTCGTTACCAAAGCTTCACCTTCGGCCGATCCATTGCAAATACTTCTTCCGTGGTATATGGCTGTCATCCTATTTCTCCCATTGGCCTGTCAGGGCAGCTTGTAAACATTGATTGGTATTTCCAAATCGTACACCAATTCCAAACCCTGAAACATAGAATTGAGCCTTTGCTGAATCAGTAGCCATATTACGGAATCCGATCTGCTTAACCGGGGCCAACACCATACATGTATCGACCACTACTTTGGCTCCGGCCCTTTCTATGATCTGTACCTCACCACTGCGTAAAGCGAGATTACGAATAGCCTGAGAAGTGCAAATCCATACTTCAACGTCATTTTTTATCCTCTTTCCCTCGAGAAAGGAGGCAATCTCCCTGATTTTATCAAAGGTGTAATGAGGACAACCTAAAGCAACAAAATCGATTTCCCTATTTTGAGTGGTATTCAATTCCTGACAAGTTTTTTTAATGTCATCCTGGGTAACCGTCACCTCTGACTTAATGCTTTTTCCCCCATACTTATAAGGATTAGACCTGATTTCAGGAGTGGTTTCAAAAATATGAAAAAGTGGCACAGCTCCGGCAGTTGCGAGAGCTGCCCCTAATTGTACAACTGCTTGAGTAGAAACATTGTTT
>JASEIE010000369.1 GCA_030024065.1 Thermodesulfobacteriota bacterium | reverse complement strand
GGGGCCTAATGGTTGTATTTTAAGACATTCTACGTTGTTCAGGTAGTTTTTTTCTTGACAATGGTTTAATCATAGTATATGGTCATACCATCTGAACCAAAGAGGTGATATCTTTCGTATGGGAACCGTCGAGTTTTCTTCCGTGAAGCCAAACCGCGTATCCCAGCAAGTCGCTGACCAGATTAGGAAAATGATTATGTTGGAGGGGAAGTTAAAGCCTGGGGATAAACTCCCCAGCGAAAGGGAGTTGTCGAAGGTCATCGGAGTAGGAAGATTATCCCTTCGCGAAGGTCTAAGGATCCTGGAATCCTCTGGCATCTTGCAAACGCGATATGGGGTCCGTTCAGGCACTTATGTTTCCAACATTGGTTTAGAGCATTTGACTGAAAAATTTTCCGATATCTTGAGACTGAGTGATATAACCATCGGCCAGTTCACCGAGACAAGACTGGAGATCGGTTTAATTAATTTAAAGTATTTTATGGAGAGGGCTGGGGAAGAAGATGTCCAAAGGCTTGAGGCCTGTGTGAAGGAAATCGAATATCAATTGAAATCAGGTCTCCAAACCAGAGAGGAAAATATTCATTTTCATCAGTTAATCGCTGAAGGGGCAAAGAATCCGGTATTCATTCTGCTTCACAATGCGCTTCTCGATATCTGGAGGCATTTCCTGTCGAAGTTTGATAGCCCACCAGAACATTCGAGAAAGGTCCTCGTAGCAAAGAAAAAGATTCTGAAATACATCAAAGAGAAGAACTTTGAGAAAGCCTCGTTCGCCATGAAAAATCACATTTTGTATTCAGGGCAACGGATAGAATCACTAATTGAAAAAACAAGAAAGGTAAGATGATAAGGCAAACGATTCTATAACTTGCTGAGAGGAGAAGGGGGATGGACGTAAAGAAAAATTTAAACTGTGACGTACTCGTTGTAGGGGGAGGAAATACAGGAGTGGTAGCTGCTATCGAAGCCAAGAATGCTGGCGCTCAGGTTCTAATCATTGAAAAGGCACCGAAGAAAGCCCGGGGAGGAAACAGCCGACTTTCCGGGGGGCTCTTCAGGATAGCAGCAGAAGGGAACAAGGACTATCTTCCTCTGTTAGAGGGGACGACTTTACCGAAGGGGGAGCTGGACATTGAGCCTTATCCTAAGGACGATTATTATAACAAGGTGATCCGCCTGTCCCAAGGGCGGTCGGAGCAACGGCTTACGGAGATCTTTGTCAATAGATCCTTGGACACGGTAAAGTGGATGAAGGAACAGGGGGTAAAATGGGATCTCAACCCAGCCCACATGTCAAGGATTGGCGATCGTCTGTTCTGGCCTGCTGGTCAAACGGTCCTGATAGCGAATGGAGCTGGGGAAGGTCTGGTCGAGATGCTTTACGGTATTGCAGAGAATAAGAGGATCGAGATTCTCTATGAGACCGGTGGCCGGTCTCTCATTATGAATGCAGAGGGGAAGGTTTGTGGTGTGGAGGCGAAAGGACTAGAGGGATTTATTCGGATCAACGCAAAAAATGTGATTTTGTCCTGTGGAGGGTTTCAGGCTAATCCCGCATGGAGGCGCCGCTATCTGGGAGAGGGTTGGGATCTCGTGAAGCTCAGAGGGACGCGCTACGATACCGGGGATGGGATACAGATGGCCCTTCAGGCGGACGCTCAATTAGTGGGCCATTGGGGAGGGTGTCATGCTTCGATCGTAAGCGAGGATTCTCCGATGATCGAGGCCGCCTCTGCAGGTTCCGAACGTTATTCCTATCAATACTGTATCATGGTCAATCAGGATGGGAAGAGGTTTCTTGACGAAGGGGAAGATTTTATGGTCTATACTTACGCCAAGTTTGGGAAGGAGATCTTAAAGCAGCCAGGGGCTGTTGCCTTTCAAATTTATGATGCGAAGGTGATTCCCATTTTGAGGTCTGAATATCAAAATGCGCTGAAGGTGGAGAGTCACTCCCTCAAGGAGCTGGCCGAAGAAATGGACATTAACGTGGAGAATTTTCTTCAGACGGTCAAGGCCTTCAATGAAGCCATTGTTAACGATGATCAGCCTTTTTTGACATATAAGCTTGACGGGCGGCGGACCAAGGGGTTAACCCCGGACAAGACGAACTGGGCGCAAAAGATTGACACACCTCCTTATCAGGGCTATGCGGTGGTCTGCGGGCTGACCATGACTTATGGGGGGATAAGAACGAACGAGAAAGCACAGGTTATCGATACCTCAGAACAGCCGGTCAAAGGGCTTTATGCTGTCGGAGAAGTGACAGGTGGGTTCTTTTATCATAACTATCCCAGTGGAACGGGTCTGGTCAGAGGGGCGGTCATGGGACGGATTGCAGGAGCAGAGGCCGTGGCCAACATAGGAAAGTAAGGGAAAGAATGCTGTTAAAAAACTAAATAAAAGCATCTTGAGTTAAAGGAGACGGGATGATGCGCGTTGCAGTCTGTTGCAAAGGGGTCCCTGTTGATACAATGTTGGAGTCAGTACAGATTATGAATGGGGATATTCAATATAAGGATACAGAATTTTATATCAACGAAGTAGATGCCTATGCCCTGGAGGCAGCAGTGGCTCTAAAAGCTGCCTATAAGGCTGAGACGATGGCGTTAACCGTTGGCCCGTTACGGACCCAGGAGGTTCTCTATATTGCCATTGCCAAGGGCATTGATCAGGTGGTTCGGATTGATGGAGAGACCAGTCTCCCAGAGCTCATTGCAAGCGGTTTAGTTCCGCCCTTAAAAGAGCTTGCTCCTCAACTCATTTTAGTAGGAGCTCAGTCGGAGGATTGGATGGGAGGAGAGGTGGGTGTTTACTTGGCTCAAGCCCTCAATATGGGGGTGGCTTTTGCTGTGGTGGAAATCTGTGAGGTCAACGACACTCATGTTCGAATTGAGAAGGAGATTGGAGGAGGACGTAAAGCCGAGTTGCGGTTGAAGTTGCCTGCTGTCCTCTGTGTTCAGACGGGAATTGCACCTCTTCGTTATTTGTCCGCAATGAAAAGGCAGAAAGCGAGGAACACTCCAATCAAATCAGGAGGTAGACTGGACCAAGAAGGCATAAGACAAGTGATTTCGGGGATGATGGCTTATGACATCAAAGAGGTCTCGCTTCCCTCGAAAGAGGGGCATGCCGAGATGATTAAAGGGGAAAGGCCGGAGCGAGCCAAGAAGGTCCTTGAGATCATTGGAAACGTTATGTAGCATGAAGCGGTCAAGGAACGGGGAAGGTGGATAATGAAAAGTTTCGTTTATATTGAACCCTCTGAGGAAGGGATTGATTCTTTGACGAGACAGATTGTTTCAGGAATTAGAAAAATTCCTTCTGAGCTTCGGGGTCCTTTAAAGGGAATAAGTATCGGGAAGCATTTGGAGGGTAAAGATTCTGATCTCGGAGGAGTTCTTGATGAACTTATCAGGGTAGAGATTCCCTCCGGCAAGGAATACAATATCGAAGTCATATCTAAGATCCTGGAGGCAAATGTTTCATACTAACCTCCGTTAAGGATAAATTAGGTGAAGATAGCCAGTTGTTTCCGACAAGTTGTTGAATTTACATTAATTCTTAAGCCTTTTTTCTTTCCTTTGGTGACATAGATGTATTCCAATTTTCCGGATTTGACCCAATTAAGGACCGTTTGCTGGC
>JASEIE010000368.1 GCA_030024065.1 Thermodesulfobacteriota bacterium | reverse complement strand
GATCCCGGTTGTAAAAAACTGCTTTCTGACAGCTCGCCACTCGAAGCCCCTGCTGGATCTTCACATTCCCCCCTGCCACCACCTTCTCAATCCCCTTACCATCTTCGAAGACCATTGCCTCGAGAGAATCGGAATAGATGACCATATCCTTCTGTCGAGCCATCACATTCCCCTTGAAAATAATCAAATTCTCCTTCGAATAGGTCTCCACTCTGTCCGAAGTGATATCAATAGGGTTGCTTGTATCCACAAGTTTGACTTCACCGGCCTCGGGCAGGGCCTGCTTTCTTGATACCTCCTTCTCTTTGGGTAGGGTCGATGGACTCGGCAGTGCGGCTATCCGCTTCTCCCTCTCCTTTGTCTTCGGACCCTCCTTCTCCGGAGATATTTCTCTCTCTTTCAATATCTCCTTCGGCTCAGGGGTTGCTAAAGGTGGCGGTAATGCCGCCATCCGCTTCTCATCCTCCGATTTTACCTCCACCTTTAACTCTGCCTTTTGAGGTGGCTGAGGAGAGGGGGCAGTTAACTGTCTTCCCTCCTCTTCGTATTTGACTACTGGCGGAGTAATTCCTTTGGTCTCTTCTTTTGAAGCGGCTGGCGGGGCTGGCCTGGTTGTGGCCGGAAGTGAAACCACCTTCTCATCTTCTTTCTTCAACTCTACCTTTTCATCTCTTAGCTTCTCATCCCTGAGCTTTTCATCTCTGAACGGAACTGGCCGTCTCTCCTCTTCCTCGAATTTGACCAGGGCAATCATTTCGGATTCTCTCTCTGTTGCATCCGCCTTCTTCTTGGGTTCTTTGGCTTTAGCCTTGCGAATGACGGCCTTTTCCTTCATGCCCTGATCCAGGATCGATTTGGCCTCCCTGTAATGGGAACTCTTCGGATATTCGTTGACAATCCGGGTAAAGGCTTCTCTTGTCTTCTCCCATTGATCGAGTTCAAGGTAGCTCTTTCCTAAAAGATAAAGAGCCTTATCCTCTTCAGCCCTCTTCGGGAACTTCTCCAGTAATCCTTCCAACCGGGAGGCGGCAGCCAGATATTTTCCCTTTTTGTAATAGAAATTTCCAATATAGAACTCATGGTCGGCCAACTGCTTCTTGCAGGTCTCGATCTTTTCTTTGGCCTTTTCAGTAAAGATGCTCTGAGGAGTGTTCGCCACCAGGTATTCAAAATTGGAGAGGGCCTTTTGGGTGGAGGTCTGATCCCGATCGGAGGTGCGCATCTGGCTGAAATAAGCCATCCCGATTTGATATTGAACATAAGGGATATCTTCATGGGTGGGACGGGTCTTCTTAAATTCCTCATAGGCTGCAAGGGCTTCCACATAATCTTTATTAAAGAAGTGGCAATCCCCGACCTTCAGCTCCGCCCAAATGGTATAGGGCGGGCTATCCGGAAAGCTTGACTTAATCTGTTCAAATATCTTCAGGGCTTCGGGATAGTCCCTCTTATTGAATCGGGCCAACCCCTGTTTATAGAGTTCTTCGGGATCCCCCTTAATCGTTTTGACATCCTTTCCTTTCCCGGCGCATCCGTTCAAAAGGGAGAAGAGAATGAAAAGGAGAAGGAGTGTTTGAATAACAGGCTTCTTTTTCATCGGACCTTCTTTTTAAAAAGTGCCTATAATTATGATAGGAAGGGAGGTTGATGTCAATAAGAGGAAACCAATTTTTCTTTCAAGTCTACGAAGGTCTTAAAGCCAAAGAGATTAAGGATGTATTGCCTTCTTTCAAGATCCATTTTTAGTTTCCACTTCCTTTAAAAAAACTTTCAATCTGACTTTTGAGTTTTGGCATCTTATCTTTTATAACAGACCATACAATATCCCACTTTACTCCAAAATAAAAATGGATGATTTTATCCCTCATTCCAGCGATGTTTTTCCAATCAATATCTCTATGTTTCTTTCTAAAATCATGTGAAAGGTTTTTGGTGGCTTCTCCTATGATTTCAATATTCCTGACCACCGCATCCTGCGTTTTTGGGTCCAGCAAAAACATATCGTAGCTCATTTCAGCAGTGTAATTGTTAATTCTTTCTACTGCTTCTTTAATATCTTTTATGAACTCATTATCGCCTCTTTTAGGCATAGATTAGGCTCCTTTTAATGTCTTCAGCCACCTCCTTAATTCTTATGCTTTCAATGCTCACAGGAGTCAAAATATCCACCTTTTTCCTAAACAAACCTTCGAGGTAAGAAGACAAATCCATAAAAACATCAAAAAGTCCTTCAAAATTATTGCCAAAGGCAGACAAATCAAATTCAACCACTAAATCTATGTCGCTCTCTTTTTTTTGTTCTCCCCTGACATATGAACCGAATAGTCCTATCCTTTTGACCTTATATTTTTCCAGAGCCTTCTTATTTGTTTTTAATAAATCAACAATCTCCTCGGCAGCCAAAATTTTTCTGTTTTTTGAGCCCATCTCATCCTCCCATCAATAGTCGCCCTTTACAGGGGAGGCTGGAGCCTCCCTCCCCGTGATTCCCCTGATAAGTGAGGGAATACCTTTTCAATCATTACCGTTACAAAGAGAATTTCGAATATATTCGATCTTTTATATGGATGCTTTCATTTCTTTGAGCTCATAAATCACACCTCTTGGCTCAGAAACATTCTCTGAGGCATCTAACAGCTCGATAGAAACAATCCTCCCATTACGATCGTAGTCTAAAACAAGCCCCTCTCTCAATTCATCGCTCTCTGCGATTGCTTCATCTCTGAAAATGATGCTCAGGGTATCTGTATCGGGGTCATAAATCACTTTCATCTGATCATCTCCTCTCTCCAATATTTTTCGATCTTCGATGTTTTATAAGCTGTAATCACAATAAATCGTTCCGGATTTTCCTTCCCTATCACTCTCAGAAGCATCTCTTTTCGTTCCCTTCGATCATAGTATTTGCTCTGTAAGATGACCCGTCCCTTCTTTGATGGAATAATCTGTTGGGGCTGGTTTATTACAGAAATGACATCCGATTCTTCAATCCCACGCCTTGAATCTCAAATCTTGCATGATCTTTAATTGTAATATCTATCTATATTTCAGCCCCGGCGTTTTCGCCGCCCCCCGATTTAGAATGTTGATGGCTATTTTTATTTTAAAGAAATTTTAATTTAAGGTCAACCACAACTTTTAACTTGAATTTTAGCAGGGAAGCCCTTAAGATAAATTTTAAAAACATAAGTGCGCCCGTGACTTAAAGAAAATGAAAGATAAAGGGAGAAACGTATGCGGATTGAAAAGGCGAAACGGATTGATCAAATCCCCCCTTACCTTTTTGCAGAGATCGACAGGAAGAAAGGGGAGATGAGGCAGAAGGGAATGGATCTCATCGACCTGGGGATCGGAGACCCTGATCTTCCAACCCCTCAGCCGATTATCGAACGGTTGAAAAAAGCGGCAGAGGATCCAAAGAACCACCGTTACCCCTCCTATGAAGGGATGATTGAGTTCAGGCGGGCAGCGGCAAATTGGTTTGAAAGGAGATTCCATGTCAAACTGGATCCCGGAACAGATGTGCTCACCTTAATCGGCTCAAAAGAAGGCATTGCCCATATCCCCCTGGCCTTTGTCAATCCTGGAGATTATGTATTGGTCCCCAGTCCGGGATACCCTGTCTATCGTGTCTCAACGCTTTTTGCCGGCGGAGTCCCATATTTTCTGCCCCTCATCAAGGAGAACAGCTTTCTGCCA
>JASEIE010000367.1 GCA_030024065.1 Thermodesulfobacteriota bacterium | reverse complement strand
GGCTTCCCCACCCGGAGGTCCTAGAGAGATACAAAAGATTGGGTTCAAAGATCTTCAGAACGGATAAACACGGAGCCATCACAGTCATGACGGACGGCGAGGGGGTTGAGATCAAAACCTATCTAAAAAGGGACAATTGATATGAGAGGCGGGATGATTAACTGTCTTATAATTTATAATTAAGAATACATTGATTGATAAAATCCCTCCTAACCTCCCTTTTCCAAAGGGAGGAATAATTCCCCTCTTTGGCAAAGAGGGGTGAGGGGAGATTTTCAAGATTATGTTTCTTCTATTATGAGACGATCAATATTATGTTCAATACTTCACAAAAAAGGACGGATTTTCTTTTCTGCTTTCTCGGGAAGAAAGCTTCTATAAACTCTTTGAGTAATCTACATGTCGGCCACGAGTTTTCCCTCCTTTCTTAAATGCTTTTTTTATAATGATAAATTCCATCCAAAAGTCAACCATTTTAATTCTCATTGACTTTTCCATATAAATTCAATACATTTTAAACAAACTTGAGGCTTTCACAACAGCCTATAACCAACCGTAGATAAAGTAAGATCTATTTCTCAGAAAGATAGAGAGTTAAAAAAACAGATTCGATTTTGTCTCGGGTTTGCAGTCTCCGAGATACCTCCACGCCATAACATCGATCATAGTTTTATCACTCCGGAAAATGGGGAATGAACTTCAGAATCTAAAATCGGTCGAAGTGAAGCTTCTTTTCAGGATTTTTGAAAAGTTTTCAAGAAGCCAAGACCGAGATACTCTCCGCAAGGAGATTTCCGATGACTTGCTGCGCCTCCTCAACGCAGATTTTCTCGCTTCATTCATCTGGAACCAGGATCAAAAGGTCTTCGAACATGTGGTGGCTCTCAATATGACCCCTGCCAATCTCGCGCGTTACGATCAGTACTACCAGTTCCACGACCCGATAACGCCATCCTTACAAAAACGACGCCGTGCTACTCAGGTTTGTGAAGTGATGCCCCAGAAGGAATTGGAAAAGACGGAGTTCTTCAACGATTTCTTAATGAAAGATGGCCTTCATCATGGGATAAACGTTTATGCCTATGATGGCGATTTAAATATCGGAGATTTACGGATCTGGAGAGCGAAGAACCGACCTAACTTTGGGAAACATGAGGCAACGCTTCTGGATGCAATCCTGCCCCATTTCCGGAATGCGTTGCGAAATGTCAGGGCTATCGCCACAGCACAGGGAATGGCCAACCTTTGGCGCCAACTTCTGGAAAATACCCCTATCGCTCTATTTCTTTTTGACGATTCTGGTCGCCTTATCTACCGAAATAATAAAGCAAGTACGATAGAGAAAGAACTGTCCAAGGAGGCCTATGTCACTTTCTATAACCATATCTGTTCTTTAGTAAAAATGAATACCTCCCGGGCGGAATGGGGTCACTTTTTCTTTTCTGTTCTTCGCACTTTTTCTCCTCAGGATTCACGACCCCTAACAGCTGTGATGGCCTATTGCTCAACTCCTGAAAAGATTGATATGGATTTACTTTCCAAGAGGTATCAATTAAGTCCCCGTGAGATTAAAATTAGCCTGCTTGTATGCAAGGGGCTAACGGACCAAGAAATCGCCTCAGTTTTGGGTATTGCTTTTTCCACCGTTCGAACCCACCTTAAACATATCTTCATGAAGCTGGATGTTACAACCCGTTCCGAGCTCATCTACCGCTTACTTGAGGGCATAGTCGATATCTCTTTCTGATGCCCCCCTCTATCCTTCCCTATCCCCAAATATGGGGATACCCAATTCATTTTTTTTGTGATCTCATTCCCCTTATAGACCATAGAAGGGAGTGGTGGATATCAAAAGATAAGGATTTTTTCAGGGAGAAATCTTTCGGATGAAGGACTCTAAAAGTCCTGGAAAGGAGGAGAAAAATGAATGGCAACGTTAGAGAAATGGATCGTAGGACATTTATGAAGACTTCTTTGACCATAGGTGCAGGGTTAGCTTTAACAGCCTCGATGAACGATCGGGTATGGGGGAAATCTCCAGCGGGGAACGATCTGGTTGATTTGCCGCTCTCCCAATTATCCAGAATGATCCGAAACGGAGAGATCAGTTCGAAACGACTCGTTGAAACCTACCTCGAACGAATTCGAAAAATCGACGGACCGAACGGTATAAACTCCTACATCACCGTTGCCGCCGATGCAGCTTTAAAAGATGCAGAAGAGCTTGACAAGCTTGCCGAAGGGAAAAAGTTCAAAGGCCCCTTGCATGGCCTGCCTATAGCGATCAAGGATAATCTCGACACGAAAGATTTAAGAACAACCGGCGGTTCAAAGATCCTTTCTTCATGGAAGCCCCCAACAGATGCGTACGTAGTTCAGAGATTGAAACAGGCAGGAGCTATCATTCTGGGAAAAACGAATATGCATGAGTTTGCCTTTGGTATTACGACCAATAATCCTCACTACGGGCCCACACGGAATCCCTACGATTTTTCAAGGATCCCTGGGGGGTCGAGTGGAGGATCGGGTGCTGCCACCGCCGCAGCTTTGTGTGCAGGGTCAATAGGTACTGATACGGGGGGATCGGTAAGAATCCCGGCGGCTCTCTGCGGGGTAGTAGGACTTAAACCCACCCTGGGCAGAGTGGGAAGGGGAGGTATGATGTATCTCTCTTTTATGCGTGATGTGATCGGCCCGATTACAAGAACCGTATTGGATTCAGCCATGATTTTGGAGGCCATTGCAGGCGAGGACCTCAGAGACCCAGAAAGTTCCTCAAAACCTGTACCCCGCTATACTGCCTTATTAAAAGGTGGCTTAAAAGGGAAAAAGTTTGGCGTACCCAAAAAGTACTTCTTTGAGGTCATTCATCCTGACACCCAAAAAGGAATGGATGAAGCAATTAAAGTGATACAAAAAATGGGTGGAACCATTAAAGAGGTTGAGGTGAAATATATGGATTTGGCCACCCCCACTGGCTTTAATATTGTCTTGGCTGAGTGCATCTATCTCATGGAGGATTATCTCAAAGCATTCGATCCCCAAGCCACTGTTGACAAATATCTCGATCAATTAGGGCCTGATGTGAAGGGCGTATTAGGAAGTCAGAAAGGAATGCCTGAATCAAAGCCTGTTCCCGGCTACTTCTATACCAAATCGGTTAGGGAAGATCGCAACAAAATGATTTCCGGGTTTAAGGAAGTCATGTCCGGCGTGGATGCATTGCTCCTTCCGACGACTCCACTTCCGGCTTCCAAGATCGGCGAAGAGGTAGAGACAGAGCTTCAGGGGAAAAAGGTCAATACCTTCATGACATTTATCAGAAACTGTGATCCCATTAGCGTAGTTGGATATCCGGCGATTTCTGTTCCTGCGGGCTATAGCCAAACAGATCTTCCCATCGGCTTACAAATCGTTGCCCGACCCTGGGAAGAAGACAAACTACTAAGTGTGGCTTATGCGTTTGAACAGGCTACAAAAGTTCGAAAACCGCCAAAACTTTAAGGTTAAGGCCTGGGCTAAAGGCCCAGGCCTTTTCTTCTCATTTTTGCTCGGTAGTAGACTTCCTCTTTCCTGTTTATAACGATCCTCAAAATTTCCTAATTTCCATTGACTTTTCAATATAAATTCAATAGATTTTTTTTATGGTTGCAACATTGATTCCCAGTGTGCAGAAAGTTCGGGATGCGTTAAAGGCGCTCGG
>JASEIE010000366.1 GCA_030024065.1 Thermodesulfobacteriota bacterium | reverse complement strand
CCATCAAAGAAAGGAAGGTATTGGGGGCCATTTCCATCGCCCCAATTATACTGGCCAATACAAAGGTACTTACAGGAAGGAGGGCCACGGTGTGGCCAACTTTGGGGAAACGATTGGAGTGGGAAGGTGCCATATATACAGGGATCCCGGTAGAGGTGGATGGAAACATTGTGACTGCCAATGGTCCGGGTGCAGCAGAGGAATTTGCGAAAGCTGTTTTAAGGGCGATCTTCCAAAAATAGAGAAGTGAATATGCCTTTCCAATGCACGAGATGTAGCAAGGAAATAGAAAAGCAGCAAGGCTACGAATATCAAGGAAAAGTATTTTGCGAAGACTGCTATATGGATATCTTGTCCCCTCCCAATGCCTGTGACCCATGGGCTGTTCGTTCAGCCCAGACCTTTTTAAAGGGTAAGGATAAATTTTCTACACTCACACCCTTACAACTGAATATTGTCAATTACCTTAAGGAAAAAGGTGAGGCCACGATTGAAGAGATGATTGAAATACTTAATCTAACCGAGGGAGAATTGAAAAGAGAGTTTGCTGTGCTGAGACACATGGAGATCGTGAAGGCAACTAAAAAGGGAGATAAGATTTTTTATATACTGTTTTAGAAATACTACCTCAAAAGGGGTTTTTTAAAGATATGGCCGAGATCAGACAGAATCCCATCACGAAAGATTGGGTCATTATCGCCAGCGAGAGGACTAAAAGGCCCGATGATTTCAAAGAGCTTTCTTCCCACTCTCACCTATTCGAATATCGTCCTGATTGTCCTTTTTGCCCCGGGAATGAAAAGCTGACTCCGGGAGCCATTTTGGTTTTTCCAGCCAACATGGTTCAGGGCTGCCAATCGAAATGGAGCATTCGCGTCGTGGAGAATAAATTCCCTGCACTCCTTCCACAGGGCACGGTAGAACGAAAGAGCATGGGACGATTCCATCTCAAAATGGATGGTTGCGGAAGGCATGAGGTCATCATTGAAAGCCCGAAACACAATGCAACCATCGGCACCCTTTCTGACCCGGAAGTGGAGATGATTCTCCGCGCCTGGCGTTCTCGTTTCCTGGAACTCGGCCAGGATGAACGCATCAGACTGATCACCCTCTTTCGTAACCATGGCCTCAAAGCAGGGACCTCCCTGGAGCACCCGCATTCACAGATTGTTGCCACGCCAGTGCTCTCCAGCCTGATTCGTCAGCGGATGGAAGAGGCTATGCGCCATTTGGACACGTATGGAACCTGCCTTTTCTGCGATCTTCTCCGGGAAGAACAAAAATTGCAAGAAAGGGTGGTGTTAGAGAGCGAGTATTTTCTGGTTTTTGTCCCCTACGCTCCTCAGGCGACTTATGAGACATGGATTATCCCAAAAATCCATAAGCCTTCCTTCGGGCTGATCGGTGACCCCGAGGTAACTGACCTGGCAAGGACTCTAAACCAAATCCTCGGCATCCTTTATCGGAGGCTGAATGACCCGGACTATAATCTGACCCTCAACACGCCCCCCGTCCGAGAGGCGCGGCAGGAATGTTGCCACTGGCACATACGAATTCTCCCCCGCATGAGCTATTTATCGGGCTTTGAACTGGGTTCAGGAATTTACATTACCACCACTTACCCCGAAGAAGCATCTCAATTTCTGCGAGCGGGCAATTAAATTATATGGGTCTAAATGGAGATAGTTTGTGAAGATTCTATTTAATGAGAGGGCGGCGCAGGTATACGATGGATGGTATGAGACGAAAAAAGGGGCAATGGCGGACATACTTGAGAAGGAATTGATATCAAGAATTGGGGAGCTAAGACCAGGAGAAAAAATTTTGGATATTGGGTGTGGAACCGGGAATCATATTCAATACTTCTTGGAGAGGGGTATGAAGACCATCGGAGTCGATATTTCCCTTCCCATGCTCCGAGTTGCTCAGAACAAAGTAAGGGAAAGGAGCGGACTATGTTTGGGGAAGGCAGAAGCGCTTCCCTTCAAGGCAAATTGCTTCGACTGTGTTTCCCTCATTACTACATTGGAATTCGTGGAAGACCCGTTAAAAACTTTGCAGGAGGCGGTCCGCGTATCGAGGAAGGAGATCATATTAGGGATTCTAAACAAATACTCCCTTACTGCTTTAGGCAGAAGAATTAAAGGGATGTTCCGTCCAAGCATTTATAATAAGGCCAGATTTTACAGCATCTGGGAATTGAAGAAATTGGTAACTCAAGTTATTCGGGGATTCAGCATTAAATGGGGAAGCGTTCTTACTCTTCCATTAAACCTTCAACAGGGATTTGGAAGTATCGAGAGAATCTTATCTTTCAGGAAAAACCCTTTCGGAGCATTTCTGGTTGTGGGTATCTCGATTAAGCAATAGGAGTAACGGATATGGAAAAAGAAAACTTTTTTTATGTAACCGATGAAAAATTTAATGAGGAAGTCATTCGATCTAATCTGTCGGTTCTGGTGGACTTTTGGGCACCCTGGTGTGGGCCCTGTCTATCTATTGCACCGGCTGTTGAGGAATTGGCCATGTAGAGGCAGAACACTGTAAGGGAGTTAAGGATAAATTTTAAGACGATAGGGCTAAACATGCCAACAACTCTGGATCAGGTTTACGAGAATAAGAAAGCAACGGTGATCGATATTCAAGGAGGCCAAGGGATAAGGCAACGTCTCGGCCAGATGGGTATTCATCCTGGCGATGCGATAACGATGTTGAGGTATGGGGCACTCCGAGGTCCTATACTGATTGAGGTGCATGGCAGTCAAGTAGCCCTTGGAAGGGGGATCGCCTCCAGGGTGATTGTGGAGGAAGTAGAATGAAAATCGCCCTCGCAGGCCAGCCCAACTGTGGTAAAAGTACCATTTTCAATCATATCGCTGGGTATAAAGCCATTACTTCCAATTTTCCGGGAACGACCGTTAAATACACTGAGACGAAAACCCACATCAATGGATATACGTGTAACTGCATTGACCTTCCTGGAACCTATTCGCTGACCTCGTCAGACCCGGCCGAATTGGAGGCACGAAAGCATCTCCTTTCTGGAGAGGTAGATGTAATCATTAATGTAATCGATGCCTCGCTGCTCTGCCGAAGTCTGGAACTGACACTTCAACTTCTGGAGCTGGAAGTTCCCATGATTCTCTGCCTGAATATGATGGATGAGGCCCAGAGGAAAGGAATCCAGATTGATGCCCAAAAACTCTCGAACCTTCTCGGAGTCCCGGTTATTTCCACCATAGCCACAACTGGAAAAGGGCTGAAGGAGCTATTTATTGAAGTTTTAAGGGTCCGGGAAGAAAGGAGGATAGGGAAAACCCCAAAATTCAGCAAAGACATTGAAGAAATCGTAAGTCAATTGGACTCCATACTCAACTCTGAATGGCCAGTAAAAGAAAAGGTTCCCCCTCGGTTTCTTTCCATAAAACTCCTTGAAAATGATGAGTTCTTCATTAGTGAAACAAAGCGAAATAGTAACGCTATCAATCGAATAAGACCCCTTCAGGAAAAATTGGAGCAAATTCATGGCGGTCCATCGGATGAAGTAATTTCCTCTGAACGTCATGCTCTGACGATGAACCTATTTGAGAAGGTCTCCACTCTTATCCACCCTCCAAAGAAGGATATCCGCAACGCCATTGATCACTGGGTGATGCATAAATTCTTCGGCTATTTAATTCTGGTGGGTGTTTTCTATGGTTTTTTCAATCTCATCTTTGGA
>JASEIE010000365.1 GCA_030024065.1 Thermodesulfobacteriota bacterium | reverse complement strand
TCTCCTCCAGCGCTCTTTTGGGTAAAAAGGAGGCAATCGCCTGTGCATCCCTCAGTGTATCATCCAAAAATCTTGAAATTGATTCTGAGGAGGTGCCGGAAACGCTTTCCAGGCCGTTAAAAATTGATTTTTTGAGAGAGGCTTCAAGAAATCGGAGGGCAAGAAACCCGGCCACGGTAAAGAGAGAAATGATTAGACCCGCGAGAAGCAATGATGTCTTTGTCCTTAGCGTCATAAAAATCCTTTCTCATTTAATAAAAAGAAAAGCCAATGATCATAGAAGGTGTCTTCCCCCATCATTGACCTTTTTTCGAAAAGTTTTAATTTCCAAGTTGAATTTTGAAATATTTTCCGCTCGGTTTCAAGTTTTAATCAATCAAGTTATTAATCAAGTTATTAATCAATTGACTTCATCTTACACTTTCATTAAACTTCAGGATTAGAGAAGCCATAAGGGGGGGATGAAAAATGAGTTTCTTTAAAGAACCATCATGGAAACCATTTCAAGAAGCCCTGGGATTAAAAGAATCTCCTCTGGGCGTTTATTATACGAATGATCAGCCAGAAGGCATCACCCCGAAAGAGGGAATTCAGGGTTGTATGATCGGCCTGCTTCAGAATGCACGGAAGAAAGGGGTAACTGTCTACTTCGATAAAACCCATTTCGGCTGCCCAGGGGGAGGTTACTATATGGGTTTCTTAGAGAAACCCAGGCCGAACATCGAATATTTCCTCTCCTGCGGGATTCCAGGCGAGATGGAAGGCGAACGCTACATCAAGACACCGGAACTGGCAAGGGAATTCTTTAAAAAGATGAAGCCAAGGCCGGCGCCTGCCACTTACTGTGTCTTCAAACCGATTGAGCAATTTCAGGAGGAGATCAAGCCGGAAGTGGTCGTCTTCTTTGGAACGCCGGACATCCTTTCAGGCCTTTTCACTCTGACCAACTACGCCCTGGAGCGGGCCGACGCCATCTATACCCCCTTTGGTTCGGGCTGCGGGACCATTCTCACCTACCCTCTGATGGAAGCCAAAACGGAAAAACCTCGTGCTATCCTCGGGATGTTCGATGTATCGGCAAGGCCCATGGTTGAAAAGGATATTCTCACTCTGGCTATGCCCTATTCTGTTTTTTTAAAACTCTTAGAAAATGTCTCAGGAAGTTTTCTTGAGACAGGAAGCTGGAAAAAGGTTTTTACGAGGATCCGAGGAGCCAAAAGGGAGGCACTATGATCTTTTCGGAGTCGATTTCATTAAAGACAAAGGGATTCAACGATATCATCGATCTGACAGACCATGTGGTGGCAGTCCTGAAACGCTCCAAAATTGAAAATGGATTGGTCACTGTATTCTGCCCTGGTTCTACTGGTGCTGTCACCACAATCGAATATGAGTCGGGTGTGCTCAAAGATTTACAAAAGGCCATCGAAAAGATCGTTCCATCCAATATCCCTTATGAACATGATAAACGTTGGGGCGATGGTAACGGCTTTTCTCATGTGAGGGCAGCTCTGATGAAACCATCCCTCACCATTCCCTTAATCAAGGGAAGATTGACATTGGGAACATGGCAACAAATCGTTTTCATCGATTTTGATAACCGGAGGAGGGAGAGAAATATTCTCGTACAAGTGATAGGTGAATAAGGGTTTTGAAATTGTGATCAAAACCACGCCCAGTTGAAATTTATGCCGTGTCGACCTTGACTTTCCGCAAACCTTTGAATACCCAACGGATCACAGGAGTGAGGTAAGCAAAGATAGCAGCGGCTATAAAAACTGCGCAGATGGGCCGGGTGAAGAAGATAGAAAAGCTTCCGCCGGAGATGGTGAGGGCCTGACGGAGGGAATTTTCAGCTAAATTCCCAAGAACCAGGGCCAAAACCAGTGGAACGATTGGATAGTTTAGCTTTCTCATTAAGTAGCCTAACACGGCGAAGCCGAGCATCATCCAGACATCAAAGAAATTGTTATTGACACTGTAAGCACCCACAGAAGCAAAGACGACAATGAATCCCATGATGATGGTATAGGGAAGACGAAGCAGGGCCACAAAGGCCGGGATCAAGAAGATATTGATGAGCAATAATAGAAAATTGCCGATATACATACTTGAAATGAGGCCCCAGACCAGGTCTGGATTTTTTTGGAAAAGCATGGGGCCTGGCCGGATACCCCACATCATAAAGCCTGCCAGCATCACAGCCGTGGTGGGTGATCCCGGAATCCCAAGTGCCAGCAATGGAGCGAAGCCGCTGATCGAAGCTGCATTGTTAGCCGATTCGGGTGCCGCAACCCCTTCAATAGCCCCATGTCCGAAGCGCTCAGGATGTCTGGAAGCACGCTTCTCAGCAAGGTAAGCCAGAAACGAAGCGGTCGTTATCCCCCCAGCCGGAATAATTCCCACAATGAATCCAATAATTCCACCCCTTAGAATGGCCCAGCGCGAGGCAATCCAGTCTTGCCATGTCAGGAAGAGATCGCGGAGGTGCAATTTGGATTTGAGTAATTCTCCTTCCTCCGGTTCCTCAATGCTGCAGAAGACTTCGGCAATTCCGAACATGCCACAGATGATGATGATGAAATCGAAACCCCCGAGAAGTTGAGGGACGCCGAAGGCAAACCGGGGCATGCCGCTCACCACATCGAGCCCAATGGTTGCGATCAGAAGGCCGAGCATGGTAGAGACAATCGTTTTGATAGGCTGTTCTCCTCCAAAGACCGTGAGGAGGCCAAAGGCCATGAATGCCAGGGCAAAGTATTCAGCTGGCCCGAACCGTAAAGCGAGTTTTGCCAGTGCCGGCGCAAAAGCCATCAGGATGATGATGGAAATAGTGCCGGCGATAAAAGAACCGATCACAGCAATCGATAGCGCAGCACCGGCTCGGCCCTTAAGACCCATCTGATACCCATCGAGACATGTCATCACTGTGGACGATTCACCCGGTACATTGATCAGTACGGAGGTGATCGTGCCTCCATAGGCAACGCCATAGTAGATTCCCGCAAACATAATGAGGGCTGAAGTAGGATTTGCCTTGAAGGTAAGGGGAAGGAGTAGAGCGATAGCTGTCGGCGCACCAATTCCTGGCAGCACCCCAATAATTTGTCCAAAAAGAACTCCGACAAGGCAATAGATAATGTTATTAAAGGTGAGTGCGATGGAAAATCCAGTGTATAAATTATTGAGAAGGTCCACGATTGTCCTTTCTTACCACCCTATCAGCCCTTGTGGTAAGGGGATGGTCAGCCAGGAAATAAAGATCAAATGAATGCAAATGGCCGTCACCACAGCCGTGAGGCTGCATGAGACCCAGCGGTGTTTCCCCATTATCCGCATCGTGATACCAATAAAGAGAGCGAGACCGATAGAAAAACCCAGGAGAGGTAAAAGGAGGAAGGTAATAAAGATAATGATCAACACATGGAGGCCCAGCTTTGTTCGTGGTTTGAAGAATGTTCCTATCTTGTCGTGTTTTTTGAGGACATCTATAACGACGTAAATCGCACATCCAACAATAATAATGCCCACCCATAGAGGTAAAAACCCGGGGCCTGGACCATATTCGGAATAATAGGGAAGTTGCAAGGAGAAAAAGACCACGGCCAGTCCTAATATCAAGACGACCACTCCACCTATGAAATCAGCAAGGCGCATCCGTATTCTCCAGCAAAATCCCCCCATGCCCCCCTTTCGAAAAAGGGGGGAGAGGGAGGATTTACTGATTTACCTCGTTAGAAAG
>JASEIE010000364.1 GCA_030024065.1 Thermodesulfobacteriota bacterium | reverse complement strand
GATGTAGAAGCTGTTTCCTTTGTTGTCCGTGGTGGAGTAACCGCCTGCCAGGAAGGCCGCAAATTTTGTATCCTCACCGTCCTTGATCCTGCCGATATCAGGTTTGGCCCACGTATCACCCAGGTTACCATGGGTGATTTCCCACAGAATCTTCGGATCGTCAGGCTTTGTAACATCGAGGGCAAAATAGTAGGGGCCTCCTCCTCTCTGGCCTGAGATGAGAACGGTCTTCCATTTCGATCCGATATTGAAATAGACATCATAAGCCTTTGGACTTGAATCGACGTAAAACTCATGGGTGACCTTGAGGTTTTTCAATTTTCCAAGAAGATTTTTCGGGATAACGGCAAACTCTTCCCGTCCATTACTGTTCTTGAACCCATGGAGCGTCCCGTCATTGGTCCCCACATAGATCATCAATTCCCGGTTCTTATTCTGAGAGTAGAAGGAAGCGTACTCATTATCCTCAAAGAAGAATGCAGGCTCTCCGATGACAACCGGTGTCGAGTGGTAGATGTCGCCTAATTTCCAGGAGGGATAAGAAGTCCCTTTTATATCGACATTGAGCGCCCTCTTCCCTTTATACTTCCCGCTGTCATACTCCGGAAGCAGGGTAAAATTGATCACTGTTTTAGCATCGTCATCAGTAACACCACCCACCCCATCGATATCCTCATTCAACGGGTTGACAAATGGGTAAAGGGATGGCTCGCTGACTTTAAATTCCTTCCTCGCAGGGTTCAGGACTGTATCGGTCCAGGTATATACTTTACCCCTTCCGAATTTTGTGATCTCTTCGCCTGAATCCCATGCAAAATCAGGGGCAAGAACACCGGTCTGCTTGTCCGCATCCCAGGCCATCAGATGGCCCAACCAGTCTCCGTCCCTGATGTCAAAATTGCCCCTGAAGAGGCGGTCTCTCACCCTGTTGATGACAGGATTGGACCTGCCATAATACTGGCCTGTGATCGCCTGGAAAATGGAGGCAAGGGCCCCTTTTAATTCGCTTAAGTTGGCTGCAAAGTAGGCCTTCCCGGTCCCTCCTGCCACGCCAATATTGGTCAGAGTCTGGTTTCCAACGATATCCCCGCCAAACCCGATGACAAAAGTCTTCACATTCTTTGTCAGAAGGGTAGCCGCCTCTGTCACAGCGGCATTGTAATCCGGAACTTCCGGATTTCCCTTCATCTTGCAACTCTCTAACCCATCAGTAAGCAGGATGATGTAATTCCCCCGGCACAGGGTCTCACCGAATTTCTCCTTGCTCGACGAGTCTCCCCCATTATATTCATTGATATAATCATCGAAATAGGTAAAAGCCCAGGCAAGAGAATCGGCAAGGGGGGTCTGTCTTTGAGCATTGAAAGCCTCAGTATTGGCGGTTAACCCGCTCTTTCCAGCGATGGCCTGAACAGGCAGTCTTGTCCAATATTCAGCTGCATCAGGCTTTTTCACAGGAGTCAGATCAAGAAAGGAGAGAATCTTGTTCTTGATCACTGTCCGGTCCGAAGTCTTGAAATTCGAATCCTTATCGTCAGGAAAGTTGATAAAGAAGAAATTATTGGGATTCACACCAGGGTCTCCCGCAGGAGCCGGGTAGAAGGGATCTTGTTGGTCGCTCTTCTTCCAGTTGCCTCCAGTGATTTTATGATAGGCCCAGGTATGGGGTCTGTTGGTTGTTCCTTCAGGCGCATATTTGTATCCTGACCAATCGAAGCATGTGCCCGGCATTAGGTTCCATAAGACGCTTGTATCAGGGGATGTACCAGGTTTTGTCGGATCGCAGGCTGTTCCGGTCGTATCGTACCATTGATATTGCGTCTGGGTCTGCGTTTCTTTAGGTTTGTAAGCCCGGTCTAACGTACCACAACTCCACCATCCTGCAGTGCGATTATTGGATGGTGTCGTATATTCCCCCTCACCCGCAAAATGGGTTCTCCAGAGACCGTTAGGAGGCGGGGCTTTTTCAGGAAAATAAATATCTTTTGTATCGCTTCCACAATCACCCTTGGGGGGTGGAATTAAAATCCAATCCGTCGCAGGAGTTGTAAAAATATTATAGGACCACCCTTCCCTGTAACGGTCATAAGCAGAAGATACTGGTCCATAAGTAAAAGTATAGACATTGGTCTCAGGATTATGGGTTCGAGCAGTCACGCGGTAGGTGATGGTGTAAGGCTTGGTGGCTTCAAAACTACTTCCTCCCAGCCATTTTGGATGGAGAGGGCCGCTCTTATCGTGAATCCAAATAGACCTGCTGAATTCGGTTACACCCACCACCACATTGCTACGGGTGTTTCCCCATGCATCAACAAAGCTGTTAGAATAGATACTTGTGGCGTTTCGGGAACTTTCGTTCGTCGTTTCCCAGAGATAATATCTTTTATACCGGCGCCATGCCTCTTTTACTTCGGCCTGAGTCACTACTTCTACATCTCTGGTATATCGCCCTTTCCGCCTTTCGATCTTCCGTTGGGCGTAAGTCGCAAAACCCAGATTGACCCTGTCCTTCACGACATCGTTGATGATCTGTGCCAATGCCTGTTTAGCCTGGTAAAGTTTACTATCCGGATGGTTCCCATCTTTTACGTACTGGGTTACTTTATCGGGCCCGAATTTGTTCGTCCAGACGCTGGTTCCCTGAGCATTGACATTAATGCTCATATTCATTGAATCCGAGGTGTCGAAGATGATCATCACATTCGGGGTCTTTATCTGAAAGAGGTCATCCTGGGCAAAGACCTGAAATGGAATGAACAAGACAAGTGAGAAAATCATTATGAAAAACTTTTTCATTTTATTCCTCCTGGTATAACGACCACACTATGTGATCTAGGTTTTTTCGTCATTCCTGCCCCGATTTTCATCGGGATAAACTCCAGCAGGAATCCAGAACGGGTTTAAATTACTGGATTCCCGTTTGTACGGGAATGACATTTTAAGTATTTTATAAACAGAAACTAGTTATATCCTTCCTGTTGCATCATTAGCACTTCGATAATCGATTCGATCTCCACCCTTCCCGTGGAGGGGAAAGGAGCTCTTCCATCCGAGCGGATTTTAAAAATTGAAAATTCTCCTTCCGAATCGGTTCTATTCCATCTTTCATAGGAGACAGTGCAGGTATTTCCTCCGATGGCAACCTGATAGGAACCGGTATTGATCGCAGAATAGATAAACTCCCCGGCTGAGACCCTTCCGCGGAAGTTCTCGGCCCCTCCGTCTGCCGTATAAAAGGCTAAATTATAGACCCTCTGGTTTCCAGCGATGTTCGTTTCAAAGGAGGTCGTGCCAACCGCGCTCAAACCGACAAGGGTTAATACTAATAGCATGATCAGGGCGATCACCAGGGCTATTCCTTTCTGATTGCTGGACCATAGGGCACGGAAAAACGCAGAACTGGTGTCACTCCCGCCCCGTATCGTGGTACGGGGTAAACTCCAGCGGGGGTCCAGAGTTGTCCGAAAAAACTGGATTCCTGCTTCCGCAGGAATGACATCTCTAATATTAATAAGGGTAAAAAAACTTTTTCTGTAATCTGTTAAATTTATATTTCTCATTCCGTGTTTGCTCCTTCTTATATTGAAGATAAATTTCTTAACTGGATGTTGGAGGTAAGCGTCCTCCTTCTGAAACCATCTCCACCTCCCAGTTCAGGGTCGGGTCTATCGGTCCTCGCCCTGATCGTCACCTGGACCATCCGTATCTCGTCTCGCCGATTTCCAGGCACCGTGCCCACAAAAACCGTTCCATCAGC
>JASEIE010000363.1 GCA_030024065.1 Thermodesulfobacteriota bacterium | reverse complement strand
GGTATTTCACAGGGGTTTTTGCGGCAGGCTCTGCTCTGGCCGCTATCGGAGGCGGAATGTGGGCCACCTTCGTCAAGTCCATTCACCCGGCCATGGGAGGAGAGGTCATTGTTTTTGCATTAATCGTGGCCATCATCGGAGGCCTTGGAAGCATGACGGGTTCTGTGGTGGGAGCCCTATTAGTTGGGCTCTCCTATAATTATGTGGCCTATCTGATGCCTAAGGCGGCGCTCGGCATTACCATGTTGCTTCTTGTGATCATTCTTTCAATTCGTCCAACAGGACTATTTCCTGAAGGGACCTGATTCGATATGACTATTTCAAATTTTAAATTTAAAATTGCAAATTGCAAAATAAATAAGGCTTAGAAACATTTCTCAATTTACATTTTGCACTTTATATTTTGCATTGGGACGAAGTCCATGATGAATCCCGTTCAACGATTTCGCCTTGAAGAGAAAGAAACTCGATTCAGAAGTCTTTCTTTCTTTTTTAGAATCCTCCTCTTAGCTTTTTTTGTCTTCACCCCCTTTATGTTCCGTTCTTTTGAAGTGCTCGATGTCGTTTTAAAGATCATCGTCTTTTCAGCATTGGTGGCAAGCTATGATGTGATTCTCGGATACACGGGGATCGTCTCCCTGGGCCATGTTCTATATTTTGGAATCGGTTGTTACTTCGTCGGCATCTTCATGGGGAATCTGGGATGGACCTCCTATGGCTATCTGGCGCTTGCCTTCTTAATCGCCATCGTCATCTCTGGAATTCTTTCTGTATTAATCGGCCTATTCTCCCTTCGCATCAGAGCCATTTTTTTCGCCATGGTCACTCTCGCATTTATGGAGTTTGCCTTCATCCTCTCGAGCCAGCTTCGATCCATCACCGGAGGAGAAGATGGAATCAGTTTTAAACTCCCCGGCATCTTAGCGATCGATTTTAGCTTCGGTAAATATTTAGGAATTGAATGGACCGGCCGGCTAATGAGCTATTATCTCATACTGATCATCTCTCTTATTCTATTTCTGTTAATGCTTCGCTTCGTCCATTCACCCGTAGGTCGGGTTCTTCAATCCATTCGGGATAATGAACCACGATCCATTGCTTTAGGGTACAGGACCTACCTCTTTCAAGTCATTGCCTCCTCCTTTGCAAGTTGTGTTGCCGCCGTTGCGGGCGGGTGTTTTTCTATCTGGGTGCGTTATGTGAGCCCGGATTCAAGTTTAAGTGTCCCCATTATGGTAGACGTACTCTTAATGGTCATCGTGGGAGGAATGGGAACACTCTACGGGGGATATATGGGGCTGCCTTCTTAGTGATCACCCGCGCCTTTCTTCCTAAACTTCAAGTTCTCATTGCCTCTATTTTGCCCGGAGTCCCAATGGCTGCGAGGCTTTCTGAACGTTGGCTGTTTTATTTTGGACTTCTATTCATCATCATTGTCTATTTCTTTCCAAAAGGGATTGTAGGGACAGTCCAGGAAATATTTTCCAGAAGGAAAAACAGTCAGGATTGATGGAGGGAGAGAGAAGATGATGCCCGAAAAGAATCGAGCAAAATTCAGGACGATTTGCATTAACCAGGATGGAAAAGAAGTCGTGGAGGGGATAGCCTGAGGCATGCCCCCCAAGAAACCCTGAAACAAGTAGTTAATTCATATCGTGAATATTCAAGTTAAATAGGGCTGATAGACTTTGAAATTTTTTCATTGACATCGCCTTAAAAAAGTGATAGTTGATTCATGTCTAAATTATTAATTGTATAAAACTCTCATTGCTACGAGGTTATTTTAACGACGGGTCTTTTATTTTTCGGCCCCTCTTCAATATTGATCGTTTGTTCTTCCGAAAACGAGTAAGGGAGTGGTTCACAAGGTTCTTTTCAGGGGAAGTGAAGTCGGATATACCTATGAGTATGAATTTAAGCCAAAATTTTTCTAAAGCGATAAAATTACCACCCACACCAAAAGGTAGATCCACCCGCACTACCCTCCTTAAAAATGCCCACACCCTTTTTAAAGAGAAGGGTTATTACGCTTCGTCCATTTCTGAGATATGCCACCGTTCCAATGTTACGATGGGAACTTCCTACAAATACTTCCGAAATAAAGAAGAGATATTTTCGGAACTCACCCATATCATCATTCAGGATTTCAAAGATAAAATTGATCGAATCGATCTTCATTCGGTCAATTTTGAAGAGAGGTTTAGACAAAATTTTTCATTGCTCTTTCATTATATAAAAAAGAATTTCCATTTTCATAAGATTCTGGGAGAGTCCGAATTGGTCGATCGCGTCACGATCACCTTCTATGAAAACATTGTCCAATATTATAAGAAATATATTCAGGAAGAGATCCGATCAGGAAATATTCGAAAAGTCGATTCTGAGGCCTTGACCTACTGCCTGATTGGTATCGCTTATTTTAATTCTTTCGATTGGCTGAAGTGGAAGAGGAGGTGGTCACCGGAAAAGATCATCGATCTTCTTATAGACTTCATTCTAAAAGGAATCAACGGGCCTATACCATTTAAAATGTCGTTGATTCCTCCCCTCCCCTCTCCCATTGATAAATTTCTCCAGCCTCAAGGGGAAAGCATATCCAGTAAGGGAGATCAAACAAAAAATAATCTATTTCAGGCGGCGGAAGGGGTATTTGGCCATCACGGCTTCAATAGAGCGAGTATTGCGGAGATCACTCGCAGGGCCAATGTAGGTTTGGGGACCTTCTATATCTATTTCAACAGTAAAAAAGATATTCTTGAGGCATTGGTCAGGCACATCTGTCATCAATTGAGAAAAGAAATCCAGATAGCAGTCGCTTCCCTTAAAGATCGTCGTGAGGTGGAAAGGGTTGGTATCTTAAGATTTTTTGAATTTGCCCGGGAACATCAAGCCATTTATCGTTTAATTCCAGAAACAGAGATGGTTAACGCGGAAGTGGGCAAATGGTATTATCAGAAAATTGCCGAGGGTTATATCCGAGGCCTAAGGAAGGGGATCGAGGCAGGTCAGATCAGGAAACAGAACCCAGAATTGATAGCCTACTCCCTCATGGGACTGGCCCATTTCATCGCCCTTCGATGGATCGTCTGGAATCCCTCCACCAGGGCCAAAGTTCCACTCAAAACCTTCAATGATGTCATGGAATTTATCCTCTATGGTCTCCGAAGGTAATTTCGGATGATTTTTTTTCTTGACATGTTCTTTCCGTTCTGATAGAGAGTGAAGTGACAGGTGATTCATATATCATATTTTTATGGAATTTTATAAAAATAGACAAAATGAAAGGAGTAACAAGATATGCTTCGATCCACACTTCGTAGCAGATTTCTTCTAATAATCGCCTCTTTAATAGGGTTCACGCTGAGTTATGAATTCAATAACCGTGTTCAAAAATTTAATAGTAACGGCGATTTCCTACTCAAATGGGGCTCTTATGGTTCTGCACAAGGCCAATTTCGACTTCCTCAAGGGATAGGTATTGATGGTGGAGGATGCCGCTACATTGCTGATGGATTACTCAATAGAGTGCAGAAATTTGTCCCAAATCCATAAATGTAAAATGGGTCTTCTCCCAAATGAGTGGGTAAAAAATCAGCAAAAATATAATAAACACATCTCTGGGAGCGGATTTTCTGTTTGAAAGCCTTTTGAAAAATGTGATATGAATCGGACATGTGCAAAAGACGAACTCTCTCCGATTTATATCGCTTCTCTGGTTGTAAGCCAAAGAGGACCGTTCACGGCATCTTTGGTGATCCCCATGCCCGAGTCATCAGACTCTTGCGGCGGGGAAAAAAACA
>JASEIE010000362.1 GCA_030024065.1 Thermodesulfobacteriota bacterium | reverse complement strand
CGACGGATTTTTCAAATATGGGTATAAAATTATTAAAAACCAGGTGTGCACTTTTCAATTTTAAATGACACTTGGAAATCAGGCCCTTGACAATGAATGGCAAAATGAGGGATAAAAAAATAATGCGGATTATGGGATTAGACATTGGTTCCAAAACGATTGGGATAGCCATCAGTGACGAACTTGGATTAACTGCCCAGGGCCTTAAAACGATTAAGCGCAAGACGATGCAAGACGACCTGAGGGAGATCCACTCGGTTATTGACCAGTTTAAAATTGAAAAGATGGTGGTCGGTCTCCCCATAAATATGAACGGAACCCTGGGGAGACAGGCAGAAATTGTTTTGCAATGGATAAATCATCTTAAGGAAAGAATTAAACTACCTGTTGTGTCCCGGGACGAAAGACTTTCGACTGTGGAGGCTACCCGAACCCTATTAGAAGCCGATCTCTCCAGAAAGAAAAGAAAGGGAGTGATAGATAAATTGGCCGCTGTTCTGATTCTCCAGGGATATCTCGACCAAATCAGGTATGAAAAAGATGAATCGCTTCCTCCGACATAAAATCTTTCTCATTGCCCTGTCTTCCCTTCTCCTCTTTGCGGGTCTCCTCCTTCTGTGGTTCCTTTTCATCCCTCCTTCTCAAACTTTATCGACCAAAGTCATTACCATAAAAAGAGGGATGCCACTGGGCAGGATTTCAATGATGCTCGAAAAGGAAGGTGTCCTCCGAAATAGAATTCTTTTTGTAGCAATGGCCACCCTTCTTGGAAAGAAAGGAGAGATCAAGGCAGGGGAATATGAATTCCACACCCGGATGCTTCCTCTTGAAGTGCTCCATCACTTAGTCAAGGGGCAGGTCAAACGCCATCTCGTCACCATCCCCGAAGGCTACACCCTTTCTCAAATCGCCCGGCTCCTGGAAGACCTGGGTATCGTGGAAAAAGAAGCATTCCTTCAAAAAACCGCCTCTCCTGCCTATATCGCCTCTCTTGGATTTTCTCATCTTGTTAGGGACGAGGGTTCAGACTCCTCCAGGAGCAGGACTGTTTTGACGTTAGAGGGTTACCTCTTTCCTGAAACTTACCACTTCATCAAAGAGATGAACCCTGAGGAAGTGATCCGGACCATGGTTCATCAATTCCATAAAGTCTTCGGGCCCGACCTGATCGAAAGGGCTCCTCAACTGGGAATCACTCAAAAGGAGGCAATCATCCTGGCCTCTATCATCGAAAAGGAAACCTCCCTTTCGGAAGAGAAGCCACTCATTTCAGCGGTCTTTCACAATCGTTTAAAAAAGAAGATTCCCCTTCAAAGCGATCCCACTGTGATCTATGGAATCCAGAACTTTGATGGAAATCTGACCAAAGAACATCTGCTCAGACCCACTCCATATAATACCTATCTTTTTACCGGGCTCCCTCCAACCCCCATCTGCAATCCGGGAAAGGAGTCTCTTCTTGCCGCTCTCCACCCGGCTTCGGTCCCTTATCTCTATTTTGTCTCCAAAAACGATGGATCCCATCATTTCTCCACAGAAATTGAAGAGCACAACCAGGCGGTTTGGAAGTATCAAAAAAATTCACTTCGAAAAAATTATCTTGACAAAAAATGAAGTCTCATTAAACTTATAGGTTCACTTAAGCAAAGGAGGGTTTTAATGAAAGAGGTTGCGATTATAGGTGTTGGTCAGACCGCTTTTGTACGGGGTTATGAGGGTTCCATTCGTGAGTTGGCATTTGATGCCTTTAGGGAAGCCATGCAGGATGCGGGCATGACCCAGAAAAATGTGGATGCTTCCATTTTCTGCTCGGCCCCTGAATATGACAAACAACGCTCCCCTGCAGGCGTCCTCGCAGAATACCTTGGGCTTATCCCTCAGCCCACGCTTTACGTGGAGACCGTCTGTTCCTCGAGTAGCACCGGTATAAAAGTGGCCTACAGCATGATCAAGGCGGGCCTCCATGACGTCGTCGTTGTCCTCGGGTTCCAGAAGATGTCCGAAATCACGTCGGCGGAATCCCAGGAGAGAATGGGCCGGGGCGCTGACATCCAGTGGGAAGCGCCCTTTGGAACCATGATGCCTGCGTACTACGCCCTCTATGCACAGGCCTTTATGGCGAAGCATGGTTTGACTCACGATGATCTGATGAGTGTCAGGATCAAATCATCCACCTATGGCGTGATCAATGAAAGGGCAGTCTACAGGAAACCGATAAAGCCGGAAGATTTTAAACAAGGGGACCCGGAGGCAAAAATGGCGGGCCCCGTCGCCTGGCCGCTCCGGGTAGGTGATTGTTGCGCCAATGCAGACGGAAGTTCCTGTATCATCCTTGCAAACGCCGAAAAAGCAAAGGCCCTGTCCAAAAAACCAGTCTGGATTTTAGGTATCGGAACGGCGTCAGAGGCAGTCAACATGGCAGCGAGACCCGATTTTACCAGGGGTCTGAGCGTTGGCTATGCCGCAGTCGCCCAGGCCTACAAGATGGCTGGAATCACCGCGAAAGATGTCAAAGTGGCCGAAGTTCACGACTGCTTCACCATCGCAGAGATCATGGCGTATGAGGGGCTTGGATTTGCGCCAATGGGTGAGGGTAAGCAGCTTATTCGCGAGAAAGCAACGTATAAAGAGGGAAGGATCCCCGTGAACGTGGATGGCGGGCTCCTTTCGAAAGGCCATCCCATTGGTGCAACGGGTGGATCCCAGATCCGAACCATTGTTCTGCAGCTTCGTGGTGAGGCAGGCCCCATGCAGGTAGCCGGTGAGCCGGATATCGGCCTTGTGCACAACATTGGCGGCGTCGGACTATACGGTAATGTCACAATCTTTGGCAGAGAATGAGAAAAGATCAATAGTCAATGAGCAATGGTCAATGAACAATTAGCAGTGAAACAAAAAATATTTCAAAAAGAAGGGCCACTGGGGGCTCTCGGGACGGTTAATCAAAAGTAGCAAGATTTTTTTCAAATTCTTTTAATTGATAATTGCCAATTGATCATTGACAATTGAGCAATGATTTTGGGTGTTGGTCATTCCTGCGGAAGAAGGGATCGTGTTTTTTCCACTGCTAATTGATAATTGCTAATTGCCTATTTTGCATTGATTATTTTTAAGGGAGGTAAGATATGGGTTTCGAGAAATTTGGAAGGAAGAGCTTTACAGCCGTGACAAAGATCTCAAAGTTTGTTGATCTCCTGTCGGAAGGGAAGATTGAAGGGACTGTTTGTATGGATTGTGGTGCAAAGTTCTTTCCTCCGAGGGCCGACTGTGCAAAATGTTTCTCAAACAACATGGACTGGTTCGAGATGCCTAAGAAAGGCAAACTTGAAACCTTTACCACCGCCTATTATGCGCCGTTGGGGTTCGAGGGGGACCCTCCCTACACCATGGGGGTTGTGGACTTTGGCGCTGGCTTGAAGCTGTTCGCCCGGGTGGCAAAAGAGATAAAGCCTGAAGATGTAAAGGTGGGGATGGACGTGACCATCAGGCCTCTCAAGTACGACGATGGTCAGCTTTCCTTCGAGGTTACAAAAGCCTGACCAATGGAGCCCCATGGACAAACCCATTGTACTACTCCAAACGTCCCTTTGGGGCGAACATCCCGCACCAGAGGGCCAATTCAACCACGGGTGAACCCGTGGTCCTCTTGGTGCTGGGATAGAACCTGCAATGGAACTGAAATACGTCGTCACCCCATTTTCGAACGGATGAATCACCTTTGAGTTTCAAAAGGCTTATTAATACTACAGCGTCATTTTAATCTTTAATGATGTTGCTTTAGCAATAGCTTTTTTCCTATGAGAGATATAAGCG
>JASEIE010000361.1 GCA_030024065.1 Thermodesulfobacteriota bacterium | reverse complement strand
GGATGGTTCATATTTTTAAGGGTAAGGGTAACATTGCCCATTTATAGAATCATCCTTGATATACGGGATCATCCTTTTAGTTTGCCAACAAGTTGAGGTATCCGCTATAAGATTTTCTCCAGAATCCCCACCGGATCTCGGAGAAAATCCATGGAAGAGTGAGGCATTACAGAGCTCTCAAATTTCAACCTTGACGGAATGTTCATCTGAGGTTATGAAGTAAAAAATGAGGAGGCTTTTCTGATCTCGGAGATCACACAATGGATTTTAGATCTGATGAGGACCCATGGCCAACTCTCGGTCTTCATCGGCGTGATGATTGAACAGATTATTGTCCCGATCCCCTCCCCGATGATCATCATGGGAGCAGGAGCCATCCTGATTCCCTCTGAACTTTCCATCCCCAATGCCTTTCTTCAAATTCTCTGGATCATCGTCCTTCCGGGTTCAATCGCTTCCACCCTGGGTTCCTATATCGGATACACCATCAGCTTTTATGGAGGAAAAGCATTGGTGATAAGGTTTCAGCGCTTTCTGGGTGTCGATTGGAATCAGATAGAAAGATTGGAGAAACGATTCCAGGGAAAGACAGAGGCATGGAGCATCTTTCTTTCCCGGGCTATTCCAGTCTTTCCCATCTCTCTTGTCTCTATTTTTGCCGGCCTTTTACGGGTTCCAATTAAGCCCTTTACCCTTTATACCTTTATGGGTTCGATATTCCGATGCTTCTTTCTCGGCTTTTTGGGATGGTGGGTTGGAACGACTTATGAAAAGGTTGCCACCCATTTAGATTCGGCCGAGACTATCGTTTCCATCTTATTGTTGATAGGGATGGGAATTGCTTTTGTTTACCTCTATTATAAGTTTAGAAGACAGGGCTGAGGAGAGGGGCCGACTGAAATAATTACAAAAGAGAAAGGGAGACCGAACAATGAAAGTTAAGGTGGATGAAGAGACCTGCATCGGATGTGAGGTTTGTGTCGATACCTGTCCTGAAGTCTTTGAGATGGCAGATGATAAGGCCCGTCCTAAAGGAGATGAAGTTCCAGAGGATGTGGTCAAATCCTGCAGGGAGGCTGCTGATAACTGTCCGGTCGAGGCAATCGAAATAAAGGAATAGATTTCTGAGGTTCATCGGGGCATCCCGGATTTGAAGGGGATGCCCCTTACCCCTATTCAGTCAAAATATTCTTTAATCTCTTTGTAGCGATTGGGATCACGCAATCGATCAAGCGCTTTGGCTTCGATCTGTCGTATCCTTTCACGGCTGAGGCCGAATTGCCTCCCAATCTCTTCGAGAGTACACTCCCCGTCTCCTCCGATCCCGAAACGGAGCCGGAGGATCTTTTCCTCTCTCGGTGAAAGCCCGGATAACAGTTTGCCAATCTGGTGGATCAGATCCTTCTCGAGCAGGGATTCCGCAGGAGAAAGGCCCCTTTCGTCCGGAATGAGATCTTCGAGTGTGCTATCCTCTTCACCGATGGGCATATCGAGTGAGATCGGTTCCTCGATGAGATTGAGAATCTTCTCCACATCATGCAGGGGAATGCCACTGTCTTTTGACAATTCCTGGGAAGTGGGCTCCCGACCCAGCCTCTTTACAAGATCTTTAAAGGACTTCATCAATTTGCCTTTGATCTCGAAGAGATAGTTCGGAATACGGATCGTTCTCGACTTCTCTGCAAAGGCCCTCAGAATGGCTGCCCTGATCCACCAGGAGGCATAGGTGCTGAATTTATACCCCTTGGTATAATCGAATTTGGCCATAGCCTGCATGAGGCCAAGATTCCCCTCCTGGATGAGATCGAGGAAAGAGAGTCCACGGTTGGCATACCGTTTTGCAATGCTCACCACCAAACGGAGATTGGCCTGGATCAGATCGTTTTTCGCCCGTTGCGTCTGTAGGGTGGCCTGCTGGTACCGATTCAGCATTTCTTTATAGACCCGGTTCTTTTCCCTTCTTTCCGAAGGAGTGAACTTTAATTTCTTTCCGTTCTTCCCTTTCACCTTCTGGCTCTGCCTGGAGTGGCCATTACCCCGTTTCTTTCCGTTTCCGGGAACGGAAGAAGACAAGAGTTGTGCCTTTAAACGGTTGGTCTTCACCTCAAGAGTCTTTACCTCCTGCTCTCCTTCCTTAATCCTTTTGGCCAACGCCACCTCTTTTTCAGGCGTAAGAAGAGAGATCTTTTCAAGGCTTTTCAGATATTCCAGGGTGATATCAAGAGGAAAAAAGTGGAGTTCCTCCTGCACATTTTGTTCGGATTGAAGTTCCTCCGTTTCCTCAGCTTCCACCTCTTCTCCTGCTTGAAGTTCCAATTCCTCCAGTGCCTCGTCCAATTCCCCTGCGGAGTAAAGTGCAGGGTCAATCGGAGGAATAGAGGTTGTTGTCTCATCCAGAATGGTTGGGGATGATCGCTCCAGGATCAAATCCTCCCTCTTTCTGCCATTTGTTTTACTCTGTTTCACTTCAGTCAAACCCCTTTCTTATTATTTATAAAAAAACCCCTTCCATCCCAAAACATGGAAAGGGTGATTACTTCTATTCATTATTTAATGTTATCTTACCATACTCTTATCAAATTGTTTCCCCTATAAGCTCATTACCCAAATCGGATGATGAATTCCTTTACTATTAATATATTCAAGATGCCTTCTTTTGTCAAGAATTATTTATTTATAATTTTATGCAATGATATCCATTGGTTAATTGAATTAAAAGAAATATACCTAAATTCATATAGGATTTGTTATAGTATTTTATCTTCTAATATGGGAAAGCCGAAAAGTTGACTTTGAAGGTGCCTTCTTTTATATAATGCCAATACGTCTTTGATTGATATTTCATTGGTTTTCCCTTTTCTAATAACGGTGCGAACCTGGAGCAGGAGAGAAATTTAGATGGGACATGTTGATCTTCACCTCCATACCACTGCTTCTGACGGAGTGAGGAGCCCTTCGGAAATTGTGAGATATGCGAAGTCCAGAGGGCTTCAGGCGATTGCCATTACGGATCACGATACGATCGAAGGTCTGGAAGAGGGGTTGGCAGAAGGGGAGAAGATCGGTTTTGAAGTCATTCCTGGAATTGAGATCAGTGCGGAACATTTCCCCGGTTCCATGCATCTCCTGGGATATTTTATCGATATCACACATCCTCTCCTCAACGAGAGGCTGGGATATCTCCAGAGATCAAGGGCAGAGAGAAACCCGAAGATGGTGGAGAAGCTGAACCGGTTGGGGATTGACATCACCTATGAAGAGGTTCTGGAAGCTTCAGGGGGAGGGCAGGTGGGAAGACCCCATTTCGCCCAGGTCCTCATGGGGAAAAAGTATGTGAAGAGTTTTAAGGAGGCCTTTGATCGATATCTGAAGAAGGGTGCACCTGCCTATGTGGACAAACTGAGATTTGCACCAGGAGAAGCCCTTCATTTTATCAATGAAACCGGAGGAGTCGCTGTCCTCGGCCATCCCAATACACTCGGTCTGAATGGATATTCAGAACTGGAAGGCCTCATCCTCCAGCTCCTCAAAGAGGGTCTGAAAGGGATAGAGGTCTATTATCCAGAGCATTCCCCTGCGGAAATAGCTCAATATAAGGGTCTTGCTGAGAAATACGGCCTTGTGATAACCGGAGGGACAGACTACCATGGAATTGAAAAAAACGGATTAGAGATTGGTGTCGGCAAGGGAGAGATGAAGCTTCCCTATTCCATGGTTGAGACCCTCAAGACCCTTAGGAACCGGCCTTTTCAATCAAAATGAAACCCGGCAGCAGTAAACCCCGTTAGAAATTCCAGCGGGGCATTAAACCCCGCCGGAATTATTCTG
>JASEIE010000360.1 GCA_030024065.1 Thermodesulfobacteriota bacterium | reverse complement strand
GATCAGATATCCTGATCCATTCGATATCCCTCCTAAAATCCCGCCGGTATCATTTTTTTCGAATCCCTCTGGCCCCAGGGGGTCATTGCACTCTGATCCAAGCATTCGCGCCACTCTAAACCCAGCCCCCACCTCCACTCCTCGCACAGCGCCGATGCTCATCAGGGCCTTGGCCAGGTCCGCCTCCAACTTATCAAAGACAGGCTCCCCTAATCCTGGAGGACAACCCTTGATGATAATTTCTAAGATGCCTCCAAGGGTATCCCCTTGAAGTTTCACCTCCTCAACCCTCTTCTCCATTGCAATGGCTGCATCTCTATCCGGGCACCGGAAAAAATTCTTCTCGATCTCTTCATAACTCATCTCTTTAGCCCGAATCCCTCCGAGCTCCAGTGTATAAGCAAGGATTTCGATTTTCTCCTGTTCAAGTATCTTTTTGGCGATCGCCCCTGCAGCCACTCTCCCGATGGTCTCCCGCGCTGAGGCTCTGCCTCCTCCCCGATAATCCCTGATTCCGTATTTCGCCTGATAGGTAAAATCCGCATGACCTGGCCGGAAGATTTCTTTAAACTCCTCATAAGGACGAGAATCAATATCTTCGTTCCTGATAAAAAGGGAAATAGGTGTTCCCGTGGTCATTCCTTTAAAGACACCGGAGAGAATCTCAACTCTGTCTCTCTCCATCCGAGAACTCGATCCCATACCCTGCCCGGGCCTTCTGCGGTTAAGCTCTTTCTGGATGTCTTCAGACGAAAGGGCGATTCGCGGCGGACATCCATCGATCACCACTCCTTCGGCCTCTCCATGGGACTCCCCCCAGGTGGTGATCCTGAAAAGATTCCCGAATGAATTTCCTCCCATTTAAATCCCCCCCTGTTGTTCAAGGATGGATATCAAGGCTTCCAACACCATCTCCACATTGAGATTTGAGGTATCGAGTTGAATGGTGGAGGCCTTTTCATACCGGGGGTTTCGTAGGGCCAACACCTCTTCTATCTCTCCGAGTGTCCCTTGCCCTGTCAGCGGTGGCCTCTGAAGAGAGTTTCTGGTATCCATTTCCATCCTTTTGAGAAGGGTTTGCGGATCTGCCTTCAACCAAATGATCAGACCTCGTTTCCTAAGGGCCATGACATTTTCAGGATCGAGCACAACTCCTCCACCTGTTGCAATGACCTGATGATCGAGGTTTGAGATCTCTGAGATCACCCCCTTCTCTAAGGCTCGAAAATGGTCCCATCCACAGGATTCCACGATATGGCTAATCCTTTCACCATAAGACTCTTCAATGAGGTGGTCTGTGTCCACAAAGCGCATCTGCAGATGAGAAGCCAGCTTGCAACCCAGTTCGCTCTTTCCGGCACATCGGTATCCAATCAAGACAATGTTCATTAATAGACCTGACTCAAGTGACTAAAGTTAGAATAATTAAGCCTATTTCAGTTTCTGATCGCTTTAACTTTAGGCATTTTAGTTCACTTTAGTCACTTATCACTTTTAAAATCAATAAAGCTTCTGAAATTCCTCCCAAAATCCCGGGAAGGATTTATCTACGCATCGTTCTTCTTTGATCTTTACCCCAGGAACAGCCAGCCCGGCAATGGCAAAACTCATGGCCAAACGATGGTCATCGTAGGTCTCAATTTCTGCTCCATGGGGCTTTCCTCCACCAATTTTCAGCCAATCCTCTCCCTCTTCCACCTTGACGCCCATCTTGTCCAATCCCTGAGCCAAAGTCATAATCCGGTCTGACTCCTTGTGGCGGAGATGGCCAATATTCCGAATGATCGTTTCCCCTCGAGTAAAAGCGGCAGTGACGGCCAGGGTTGGAACGAGATCAGGCATTTCGTTCATATCAATCTCTATCCCCTGGAGTTCTCTTCCATAGACTTCTGCCCAGCCCTCTCCACGGAGAACCACGCATCCCATACTTTCCAGAATATCCAGAAACCCTGCATCACCCTGGATAGAGAGGGGGTTGAAATTTTCAACCCTCACCCTTCCATGGCTAACCGCTGCTGCTGAAAAGAAATACGAGGCATTAGAAGCATCCCCTTCAATCCGGTACTTCCGGGGGTGATAATGCTGCCCTGCTCTCACGGAAAAAGAACGATATCCTTCCATTTGAACCTCAACGCCGAAGGCAGCCATCATATCTAAGGTGATATCGACATAGGGCCTTGAGGCCAGGTTACCCTCTACCTCCATATATACATTCTCTGAGGCAAAGGGAGCTATCATCAGCAGAGCTGAGAGAAACTGGCTGCTCTCTTCACTCATGATCTTTGCCTTGCCTCCCTTAAGCACTCTCGACTCCACAACCACTGGCGGAAAGCCGTCTCCTTTTTGAGAATAGGCCCTGCCCCCTAATGCTTCTAAACCCTCCAGAAGACCTGATATGGGCCGCCTCCTCATTCGGTCACTCCCATCCAACAGGGTGCGTCCTTTCTTAAGGACAGCAAGAGCCGTCAGAAATCTCATCGAGGTCCCGGAATTGCCCACGTCGATTTTTTCATCCCCTGCCTGCAATTCTCCACCCTTTCCCAGAACTCGAATGAAATCTCCCTCCCAAAAAATCGGGACCCCAAATTTTCCAAGCCCCTGGGCTGTATATACAGTATCTTCGCTTCGAAGGGGGTTTATCAAAACCGACTCACCATCAGCCAAGGCGGAGAGGATCAAAGCTCGATGGGTATAGCTCTTCGACCCGGGAATGGTAACCGCTGCATGACAATGGGAGAGGGGCTTGATTTCAATCATGGCTTTCCTCTCTCTTCATTGCTTGCCGTAGGTCCTCTTTGATCTGTCCAATCTCTGGCTTCTTCCCTGTCCAGATTTCGAGTTGGGCCGCTCCCTGACAGGCGAGCATCTCCAGTCCATCGATCGTCACACAACCCCGCTCCTCAGCTTCTCGGAGAAGCTTCGTCCGCAGAGGGCGGTAGACAATATCCATTACCGTCATCCCTGCCTTCAAAAATTCTTTTCGAAGAGGACTTTCCGCATCGTTCGGGTGCATGCCCACAGAAGTGGCGTTGATCAGTACATCTGCATCGAGCCCTTCAAGGGATGGGAGTGACTTATAGATACAACTCAATTCTTCTGCCAACTCTTTGCCTCTATCGGACGAACGGTTGGAAATAATGATCTCAGAGCCTCTCTCTTTCAGCCCGAAACCGATGGCCCGGGCCGCTCCCCCGGCTCCCAGAAGAATGACCCTCTTTCCCTTCAAATCAACCTTCTGCTCCAGCGCTTCCAGAGCTCCCCACCAGTCGGTGTTGTGGCCGGTCAGGGTTCCTTCCTCATTGACGATGGTGTTTACTGCCTTGATCTTCCCTGCCACACCTTCGACTTTGTCGAGAAAAGGAATGACTTCTGTCTTAAACGGGAGGGTCACGCTCACCCCTCGAATCCCCAGTCCTCTGATCCCGGCAATGGCTTCTTTGAGGTTTTTAACTTCAAAGGCCAGATAGACGGCGTTTAATCCCATCCTTCTGAAAGCTCCATTATGGATAATCGGGCTTAAGCTGTGCCGGACCGGATCGCCGATGATTCCATAGAGTTCTGTGTAGGCATCGGTCATCTCAATCTCTCCCAGATCTCCCTCATTTCTCGAATGGTCAATTGTCCCGGTGCAGAAGCCCGTTCCTTACTCAAAGAGGCGTATGTCCAGGCCGCCCCCATCAAGGGAGCGAAGATACGACTCATCCTGCCTTTCTCTCCCATACAGAAGGCCACTATTTCTTGCTTCCTTTTCCTTGCGTAAGGGATGAGGGCTAAGGTGTTAAGGTTGTCTTCCAAAGATCTGGCGAAGGTCACTATCTTGGCTATGTCCACTCCAAATTGGATCATCCGGTCGCATATCTTCTCCATCTCTTGTTGAGGAGG
>JASEIE010000035.1 GCA_030024065.1 Thermodesulfobacteriota bacterium | reverse complement strand
CGTATTATGGCTGACCCGATAACCCTCCTTGGACAAGGTCTCGGCCAATTCCCGTGTGCTTTTACACGTCCATAACAGCGGTGACATTGGATCACCACGGGTGCTCGACTCTACCAAGACCTTTAACCTCTTTAAAATTCTCGGGGCTTTTACGACTATCTTCTTCCGACCGCCGCCTGTCGCTCTGACATGGTGGACCGCAGACTTCGCCATGGGACTTTTTAGTTCTTCTAGAGCCCGGTGAACAGTACCGCGCGCCATCCCAGTTGCCCGCGCCACTGCTGAAACTCCACCGTATCCCAATGAACGTGCTTCTAGGGCCGCAGCCATGCGTAGCTGCCTTTCATTAAGATGCGGTATCAGCGCCAACAACCGTTCTCTAAATCCTTCTGTATCAGCCACCTATTAATTATAGAATATAAATATAACTTGTTCAAGTTATTTTGCAACGACTCCTTATTGTCAGAGATCCTCAAAACGCATGTGCCGATGAGTTCTTCTTTACCACGGACCTCGCCCTTTCAACTGCCGAAATAATCTACATCTATACCGGCAGATGGCCTATCGAGGTTGTCTTCCGTGAATCAAAGCAATATCTGGGGATACAGGACTCTCAGGCAAGAAAGCAACAAGCAGTACTGAGAACTACTCCGTTCTGCCTCTGGTTAAACTCCCTGATCAAAGTGTGGTTTATTCTGGAAAATAAAGACAAGAAGATTGTTGTGCCAAAACATGATCCGTGGTATACATCTAAAACTACTATTTCGTTTCAAGATATGCTCAATGCATTACGGCGCACATTCTGGAGCAATCTGTTTTCCGGCATGTCGACTTCAGATGATAACTTTGAAAAATTACGCCACTATGTTATAAATTCGTTGTCAAATGTGGCTTGAAAGTGCGAAAGTCCAGTTGCTTGATGAATCAGAATATGACAGAAGTCAGCGTAAATTCGCCAATCTCTATTCTCATTGGCATAGGCAAGGGTACTGCGGGCTATGTTACCACGTATGCCCAAGTGGTAAAGCTTTTCATGCATTGAACGTAAGCAGACTTCAATATCCCGGAGGCTTTCCCTGTACGTCAATTGTGCAAATGCCATACAAAGAAATTGATCAAGGCATGAAAAGCTCTTGACCTGATAATTGCCGCTATATCGCTCAACACACTTACGGAAGTCACGCATGGGTAAATAATCCATGATTTGGGAAAAAACGGTTCGACCTGTGTACATCAGCCACCTCCACTTTGAGATGGGGCTGACTATAATATGAAAAAAAATTCAAGTCGATACAAAGAAAAAACATATTTATGTTCTTGTTTTCACTTATGTTTTGACGATATTTTGTTTCGTGTTTTGGACACTCATGATGTCGAATATATATTCACGGGGCGCGAATGACCCGATGATGGTAAACCCGATGATCAGGGGGGCCAGATACTGGGTCGGGATCAGCGTGACCCTTGAGAGGTAGCGTGCCAGCGGCAGGATCGTGGGGATCATGAAGATATAGGCCACGACCATGGAGATGAAGACGCCGTAGGCGAGCTCGGGATTCTGGATGAAGAGCCGCGGCCCGAGCACGATCCCCTGGTACTGCAGGACAACCATCATGACGGCCGAGGTGCTCCCGCCCGGGACACCGATAGCCATGAGCGGCACAAGGGTCCCCGAAGTAACCCCGTTGTTGGCCGATTCAGGAGCGAGCACACCTTCCGGAATCCCGGTCCCGAAGAGCTCGGGGGTCTTGGAGAACGTGCGGGTTTGCTGATAGGCGACAAAGGCCGCGATACTTGCCCCCGCCCCCGGAATGATGCCGATGATGAGGCCGACGAAAGCGGTCCATGTGATCAGCCACCATTGGCGAACAGAGATGACCAGCCCTTCGATGGTGTCGGCCCAGCGGGCCTTCACGGCCTTTTCCTGACCTTCTTCCGTCAGGATGGTTTCCTGGTCGATCATCGTCAGGGCCTCGGAGATGGCGAAAAGTCCGATAAGCGCGGGGACCAGTGGCACGCCCTCGTACAGTTCGAGAAAACCGAAAGTCGCCCGCGGTGTGGAGAAGACCTGGTCAGCTCCGATCGCCCCGATCAGGAGGCCGAAGAAACCGGCGATCAGGCCTTTAAGCATGTCCTCTGCCGCAACCACCGCGATCAAGGTGAGGCCGAAAAGCATGACCACCACCATCTCCACGCTACGAACATAAAAAATGATCTGGGCAAGGTAGGGAAGTGCTATTACGACGGCGACAGAGGTGATCAAACCGCCGAAGACCGAGGAGGCGAAGCACAGGACCAGGGCCTGCTGGGCCTTTCCTTTTTTCGTCATCATGTAGCCGTCCAGGGTTGTTGCGGCGGCGCCCCCGGTTCCCGGAATGTTGACGAGGATGGCGGGGATGCCCCCGCTCAGTTGCGTGGCGCAGTATAATGAGACCATGAAGACCATGGCCAGTTCGATCTTCATGGATAGTGTGAGGGGCAGAAGCAGGATCAGCGTGTTCGCGGCAGTGAATCCGGGGACCGCCCCGACAATGGTCCCCAGGATCACAGCCGGGATGATGATGTACCACCATCCGAAGGCCGTGGTAACCAAATCAAACAAAAGTTTTGAATCCCAACCCATAGAGAAGCCCTTGATTCAGAAGATCCGAGCAAGGATTTTCTCGACCAGCCCGTGAGGAAAACGTGTGTTGAGTATGACAATAAACCCCACATAGCCCCCGGTGGCGACTGAAAATGCCGTCACCAGAAGGAGGAGCGGTTTCCGCACGCCAAGGATGAGCAGGGCCGAGCACATGAAGCAGAAGATGGCCAGTGTGAACCCGAGGTAGGGAAGTGCAGCGATGAAGGCCACGATGGCGGCGATCAGGCCGAACCGCCTGCTCTGGGATTCCAGGGGTTGGAGGAGCCGGCCCATACCGAGCGTCGCCTTGCCTCGCTTCACCTGCAAAGCCGTCCTCACCAGGAGAATCGCGATCAGGATGAGTAGCACCCCCCCGACCGCCAAGCCGCTCATCTTGGCCTCCCATCTGAGATTCCAGGTGGTGCTTAAGTAATAGATGGTAAAACCGATGGCCAGCACCGGGATCACAAGATCGGCGCCAATCGGTTTTTGCTTGATTTTCTCTTTGTCCAGCTCTGTCGGCATATATGTCTCATTCCTTCGGTGTGTCGTGGGCGGCGTCACGCCTGGCACAGGAACTTCCCACCCCGAGGGGAGGGCCACCGTTCCGCTTGCACGGCACGAATTGTCTCCGCCTGTGCAGGCATCTATTTGGCGGTTCCCAGGATTCCTTTGAAACGATTGGTGAGATCGACCATTCCCAGGGCGTATTTCGTGCAGGTCGCATGGTCCCCATAACTGATCGTCTCGAAAGGGGCTCCGGTTTTGAGGTACCCTTCCTTGTAAGCCGGATCGTCGAAAACCTGCCTGGCTGTCTTGTTAAGTTTTTCGAAACGGTCGGGATATTTTTGAACCACCGTCGTGTGGATGGCCCAAGCCCTCGATGAATACAGGTCCGGAATCTTGGTCCCGAACACCTTGTTTACAGGCGGGGCATTTCCGGATAGATTGGCAAGCTTATTCTCATCGTTGAAGACGGTCAGGATGCGGATGCGATCCAGCATGCTGATGGGGTTGGCCATGGGAAGGACTCCGCAGTCCGCCTCGCCGTTAAGCACGGCGACGATGGTGGGATTGCCCCCCGCGTATGGCACGAGGTTGAATTTGGCCCCGGTTTCTTCCCCGAGCGCCAGCGCGCCGATGGAGGCGGGATGGGGAATGCGGCTCGTTGCTGTGGTAATCGCCCGTTTCTTGCCTTCGGCCACCACGTCCTCGATCTTGCGGAACGGACTGCTACTGCGGACGAACAGGCAGCTGTCGTCAACGTCTACCCGGCAGAAATAGACATTGTCGTCCGGAAATTTGTATTTTGGGTTCCGAAGAGTGTACATGATCATTTCCGCACCCACATTGCCGAACAGCAGGTTGTAGCCGTCCCGTTCCTTTCGCCCGATATATGTTTCATACCCCACCTGCCCCGACGCCCCTGGAAAGAAATCGTATTCGAAATTGACGCCGAGGAATTTCTTCCAGATGTTGCAGAATGTACGGGCCAGTCGATCCGCACTGCCCCCCTGCTCCGTGGGAATCACGACCCTGATCGTCCGGTCCGGATAAGCCGCAAAGGCGCGCTGGGGGAACCCGCAGAGAGCTCCGGCGCCTGCCACTGCGACAGAGCCCTTGATAAATTGCCGGCGCGTCAATCCTCTTAAATAGCGTGTCATAAAACACCTCCTTTATTGTTCTTAATAAGAACTTGTATTGTTATATCACTACTGCACAATGTAACCTTCTCTCTTCTATCCTTTTTAAAAAACTTGAAGGATACCTTTTTGCTTCATTAATCTCAGACCTGCTAACTCAACCTCACTCAATTCCCCAACCGTTGTTTGAATCAAAAATCCAAGGATAGATTTCCGGCTCACAAAACCTCTCGCTCTGAAATACCTCCTGCCCCAATGCCTTTGAAACGAATTCTTGAATTATTTCCAATAAATCAAAAACAGTGTGAAAAGTCAATAAAAAAACCTTTTTTATGGATGCCCTCAGGAAATGGCTTCAGGACTTCGATCCCCTTTCCTTAAAAATCTTTCCTGGGTTGAGGATGTCGTTAGGGTCCAACACGGTTTTAATCTTTTTCATCACTTCCAGGGTAGGTCGATCCAGCTCAAGATCAATATAAGGAGCCTTTGTCAGCCCAACCCCGTGTTCTCCGGAGAGCGTTCCTCCCAATTGAATGGTGAGCTTAAAAATTTCCTCAATCGCCTCTTCGGCTCTCTTTTTTTCATCCTCATCCTTATCGTTGATCATGAGGCTGGTATGGATGTTTCCGTCGCCTGCATGGCCGAAATTGATAATCTTTAGTCCTCTCTCTTGAGCAATCCTCCTCGATTCGAGGATAAAGGTGGCGATCTGATTTCTCGGGACCGTAATATCCTCAGCGATCTTCGTGGGATTAAGGCGATAGCTCGCCGGCGAGAGAGCCCGCCTCGCCTTCCAGAGAGCCTCCACCTCCTTTTCGGTTTCAGCCACTTCGAAGGAGTATCGATTCAGGTCCGATGTGATCTGATCAATTTTTGAGATATATTTGGGAAGGATCTCCCTGTCCCCATCAACCTCGATCAGGAGGAGGGCGCCCGCATCCATGGGAAGTCCCAGGTTGAGATAATTTTCCACGCAACGGATGGAGGCATTGTCCATCAGTTCGAGTGTGGCGGGAATAATTTTTGAACTGATGATCTTTGAAACTGCAGTGGCGGCATCTTCCACTTTTCGAAAGGCCACCCTCATCGTTTTTTTTGCCTCGGGAAGAGGGATCAGTCTCAGGATGATTTGGGTGATGATCCCGAGCGTCCCTTCAGACCCCACAAATAGCTTGGTCAGATCATAACCGACGACCCCCTTTGCCGTTTTTACCCCTGTTTTGACGACCTCTCCGGTCGGCAACACCACTTCCATTCCCAAAACATAATCTTTGGTCACGCCATATTTCACTGCCCTCGGACCTCCGGCGCACTCCGCCACGTTCCCTCCCAGAGTGCAATAAAGCGCACTTGCCGGATCAGGGGGGTAAAAAAGACCCAACTTCTCTACCTGTTTTTGAAAGTCGCCAGTAACGACTCCGGGTTCCACGACAGCGATCATGTTTTCCGTATCGATCTCGATCACCCGATTGAATCGGGTCATCGCCAGCACCACTCCTCCCCTGACAGGGATCGAGCCTCCAGAGAACCCTGTTCCCATTCCTCGAGGAATGACGGGAATCAGATGATCGTTCGCTAACCGGAGGATCTCAGAGATTTGGGAGGTCGTTTTGGGAAAGACCACCAGATCCGGCAGGGTTTCCAGATTTGTTGCGTCATAACTGTAGCAGATCAAATCCTCTCTGGAAGAGAACGTGTTCTCCTTTCCACAAATAGCCGTGATCTGCTTGATCAAACCCTTATCCAGACGATGGATGTAAGCATTCCCTCGATTTTTCATATGGATCTCTTTCTTATATTTTCAATACCCCGTTATCCAGGACGACTTTTCCATCAAAGTAGACGGTTGTATCTTTATACATGGCATCGATATGATTCGGGGCCAGGACCTTTCCCCCGATGGCGAAGTTGCTTCCGATCCCTGCATGGCAGTTGCCCAGCCGTCCCAGGTCTTCTAAGTTTGTTGCTGCCAGACGGGCCTTCGGATTAAGGCCGATCCCGAATTCGGCATAGTTATATGCCTTCTCATCATTCAGTGCCTCAAGAATCTGGCGGAGCTTATTGGCAGCCATGCCACCCTGGATATCCACCACTTTCCCTTGCTTAACGATGAGCGTCACATGGTCATAGAGCGTAACACCAACGCTCATAATACTCACATCACTAACGATTTTTCCTTCTGCGGTCCCTTCGATGGGAGAGATGTTGATCTCGCTATCAGGAAATGCCGCAAACTGCCCGGGTTTCTTGAACAGACCTGTTTCATACTGAACAGGCCGCTTGGTCACCTGTCCTCGAATATCCGTCCCGAGGGGTGTGGTGATCCTGACCTCATCCGCCTCCGAAAGAATTGCCCCCAGAATCCGTCCCCTCTTGTCACAATCTTCATAGTCGGCTTCGATCGCTCCTACGCAAAGGGCATCTTCGGTCACCTCGCACATGGTGCTTCCCCTCTTGCCTGCCTTGATCGCCTCCACTCGGGCCTTTGTATGGGTTTGGGACCAGGTGCTCGGTTGTAAAAAAACATCCGCCTCTCTAAAGGCTGCCACGACGGGCTCCGGGAGCTGTGCCCCGTGCAATCCAACAGGAGGGATCATGAGGATGATGGGTGTCGCTCCAACGGCATAGGCCGCTGCAGCCAGAGTCTCTGCAATTCTGAATTTATTCGTATCCGTGGAGATCAATACGGTCTCGCCTTCCCTGACGTCTCCGCATTTCATGCACTTCAGAGCCCCCTTCATCATCTGGATCGGACTCGAGGCGCCGGGGGTATAATGCCAGTAAGATATCGGCCATTCCTTTGTACTCATCGCTCTCACTCCTTTCTTTTAAGTCTTATTTTCTCCATCTTCAGATGGCATTGCCTGCCTGGAAACCTTCCTGAACTGCTTCCAGAATGCTTCTTGCCTTCGCACAATCGCCGATTTTTAAAATCGGTGATCCTAAGGACTGGAAAACCTCATCGAGGTGGTCATTGGGATCAGCGCCAACGGCAAAGATCACGGTATTGATGAAAACCTTCTTCTCCTCTTCGCCCTGCCGTAAAATTGCCTTTTTTCCCTCAACCCGGATGAGTTCTGTGCTGGTATGAACGGCGACACCATTCTTCTGGAATCGCATATCAAAATAGGTCTTTGTGTCGAGATCGGAACCAGTGGCAATTCCGGGAAGCACTTCAACAAGGATCACTCGATTTCCCTGTTCAATCAAATAATCTGCTGTCTCACATCCGACCAGTCCGGCCCCGAGGATCAGGCAAGTCCCTTTAGGCCTTTTCTTTCCTGCCAGAACCTCCCAGGCGGTTAAGGTCCGTATTTTACCCAGACCGGGAATGTCGAACTTGCGGGGTGAGGCTCCTGTTGCCCATATCAATGCCTCCGGCCGGTTTTTCTTAATCAGAGGCAGAATCGCCTTTTGCCCTGTCATGACCTCCACCCCCGTCCTTTCGAGGCGCTTCAGGAGGAATGTTCTGAAGCGCTCGATCTCTTTTCTTCCCGGGGAAATAGACGCTAAATTCAACTGGCCCCCTAATTCTTTGTTCTTCTCTATCAGAGAGACGGTGTGTCCCTTCTCCCAGGCCGCATAGGCGGCCTCCAATCCCGCTGGCCCACCACCGATGACAAAGACCTTCTTGGGCTGACTTGCTTGATCGGAGGTGATTTCCCTTTCACGGCCGAGGGTCGGATTCACAGAACATCTGATATCGAGTTGCTCAAAGATGCGCTTGTAGCAACCTTCGTTACAGGCGATGCATGGTCGAATCTGCTCCTCTCTCTCTTCCAAAGCTTTCTGCGGGAGATAAGGGTCAGCAAGAAGGGGGCGTCCCATGGCCACCAGATCCGCCTTCTCATGGGCAAGAATCTCCTCCGCCAATCCGGGGTGATTGATCCGGCCAACGGTGATCACCGGAATTCGTAGAACTTCCTTTATCTCCTCTGCCAGGGGGACCAGACAGGCCGGTTCGGTCATCATCGGAAGCGTCCGCAAGACCTTGTGGGCCTGACTCAGATCGCCTACCTTTTTCGCTCCCACTGATCCGGCAGAGACCATCATGCCGTCGATGCCCGCCTCCTGAGCCAGAAGAGCGATCGGCTTCATCTCATCGATGCCCAGGCCTCCTTCGATAAATTCATCCCCGCTGATTTTGATGGTCAATGGGAATGCCTGGCCCAGCTCTTTCTTTATCCCCCGGATGATTTCGATGAGAAAACGCGAACGGCCCGATTGATCTCCTCCATATTCGTCCGTCCTCCTGTTGGAAAGCGGAGAGAAGAAAGAAGGGACCAAATATCCATGAGCACAGTGGAGATCGACACCATCAAAGCCCGCCTCTTTTGCCCAGAGGGAAGCCTGGACATGGGCTTGAACCAGTTGCCTGATCTCTTCCTCTGTCAGGGCCCGCGGCACTTCTGCCCCCGGATAGGCGGGAAGGCCAGAAGGGGCCACCGGCTGAAGGCCCGTCACTTTGGAAGAAGCCCGGCCTCCAGCATGATGGATCTGGATGAAGATCTTGACATCGTTGTTCAATCGATGGACAAGGTCTGTCAGTTTACGAAGCTCCTCCCCATGCTTTCGGGAAGCGAGGCCAAGCTGATTCCTATAGCCTTTGCCTTCGGTCTTAAAGAAGGTTCCTTCAACGATGATGAGACCGACCCCTCCTTTGGCCCGTTCCAGATAATAATGAATCAGTTTCTCTGTGGCTAACCCTTCTGTCGTTGCGTAGTTCATTGTCATGGGAGACATGACCAGCCGATTTTTAAGGGTGATGCCCCCTATTTGGAAGGGTTGAAATAGGTTTGGATATTTCATAAAGCCTCCTCTCACTCTGTCTGACCTAATCGATCATTTCATTGGCGCTCCTGAAAAGGAGCCCGTGCTGGTAGCCGAGTTGAGGGAGGAGAACATCGCGCATGGCAATACGATTGTTCAGGAGATCCGAAGGGAGATAAGACATCGGGCCTTTCCTCTTCATCAGGCTCAGAAGAAAGCCAGCTCCGGAAACATCTCCAACCAGGAGGAACCCGATTAATTGTCCTTCACGGATCACAATTTTTCGATAGGACTCTCTCTCCTCTCTGGTGAACACCTCGATACCGGCCTCATTCTGATTATCATCAGAATGTCCAGCCGCCATCACATGAAGACCGAAAAGGTGGATAGCGTTCAGGTTAACATTATGGAGATACGCCTGATGGCCTCCTGCCATATTCCAGCCCGCCACTCTTCCCTGGCGTGAGGCGGCAGGCCAGATCGCATTGCTTACCCATTCGGTGGAGATTGAATCCCGGGTCATGGCCACATCCCCTGCTGCATAGATACCTGGGACATTCGTCTCCATCCGTTCATTGACAGGGACGCCTCCTTGTAAATCGATTCCGGAGCCAATAAGAAATTCCGTATTGGGCCTTACCCCCACGGTCTCGATCACCCTTTGACAGGAGAAAGCACGTCCATCCTTCATACGAACCCCTGAAACCCACCCCCTCTCATTCAGGATCTCGACCACCTCGACATCCGTCTCCACCCGTATGCCCCCCTCTTGCAACTTTTTTTCGACAAGCCGGGAAGCTTTCGAATCGAATATCCGTGCTGCCAGTTTCGGCTCCTTTTCAAAGACCATGATCCGAAGACCCTGTTCTTTGAGGTGGCACGCCAGCTTTAAACCGATAAATCCCCCACCCATAATGACAATCTCTCTTAAATCACGGCCTCCTTTTAAGATGATCTCTGCATCGCGCTGGTGTCGGAGGGAGGCAACTCCTTTTGACTCCTTGCCTTGAATGGGCAAGGAGATGGGAGAGGCTCCTGTTGCGATCAAAAGCCGGTCGAATTCCATTTCACGCCCCTCCGACAGTCGGATTATTTTGGAGGAGGTATCAATGGAGACGACTTTGGAGTTGGGTCTGACATCGACCCCTTTCTTTTCAGACCAGGAAGGATCCCGGAAAAAAAGGGAGTCTTGGGAACGGTTCCCTGCCATCCAATAGGTTAACATCACCGGAGAGTGACCAGGTTGCTTCTCTTCCGTGACCATGATGACCGAAGCCTCTGGGTCCCGCATGCGAATGGTCTCTGCAGCAAAGATGCCTGCCGGGCCGCTCCCGATGATAAGATGCTTCAAACCCTTCATTTTAAAAATTCGAGGAGACAGTGAAGATGGTCCTCTCTCCAGGAAAGGAAGTAAGTATTTCCAAATTTTCTTTTAAGCCCTTCGGAGAAAAACTTTTCCACCCTTTCGCTCCCATGAATGGGAAGCGCCGGGTGAGAGATCACGGAAAAGCCCAGAGATAGAGTTCCCAGAACCCATGTCGCCCGAGGAGATGAAACAAGCGCGACGATCCTCATTCCAGTTAAAGGGAGAGACCATCTCTCAGACAGTCTCTTTCCCATTTCCCGTAAAGTTCCTATCCCATTCACGGAGAAGGTCGGGACCTTGCCTTTGAAGGCCTCTTGCAGAGATTGAGCCGTTCTATGAACCCATTCCCCGGAGGAGATTTTTTCATCAGACAGAAGAAAGATCACTGGAGAGGCTTCCATGGGGAGGGATCTTATTGCATCGGAAGTTTTCTGATCGTTACGGGATGATCCTTCTTCGCTGAGGAGATCATTGATGTCCTGTCTCAGTTCCTCACAGAGGAGGGGGATCATTGAGACCTGAAGGCACTGCTGTAGCATTGTCTCAATGTCCGGGGATTCGGTGGAATCTCTTCTCCTTGTATCAAGGAGAGCGCTGGTCAATGATCCGGATGGAAAAGAATTCTGGGTGAGAGGAGTAAAAGCCTTTTCCGGAAAGAGGTTTTTGAGAAGCATGTTTTTTCCCTGAGAAAAGGGGGAGAGGAGCTTTTCCACTTCTTTGAAGAGATATCGGTTCTGGATCTTTTTCGATTTCCCCGGTGGACAACCATACTTTTTAAGGATTCCCTCCTGTTCTTTGATGGAAGATTGAGGTCTCCGTCCCTGGTGCGAATCACGAGGGAGAAGCCTTTCCGCAGCCTCTTTCAAATCCCTCAGTCCCTCCAAAACCTCTCCTGTCACTGCCCGGAGAAGGTTCTTAAACACCATCAAGTCAACGTTGTCTTTACAAACCCCTCTCTGGGAATCTTTCTCAAAGGGGCTTATGCGGCAGGGGCCAAGGAGGCAGTCGGAACAGCAGAGCCCGATCAGGCCATACCCGCAGGTCAGAATATTTTCATCTCTTCCTTCGGACATCTTCACCGGCCTTCCTCAACTCCTGAGCAAACCTCTTCCTCTTCTTCTGAACATGGAGGTCAAGTTCTTCGTAAACCAGAGCCCTGGTCAGACATCCCTCCACACAGGGAGGGATCTCTTTTTCGAAACAGAGGTTACATTTCGTCACCTGTCCTTCCCTCTCATCATACCGGAGGGCTTCGTAAGGACAGGCCAAAAGACAGGATCCGCATCCCACGCAGGTTTCGGGATGATGAACCACTCCTGTTCCCTCTTCCATGGGGACCATGCTGCCGCTCACACAGGCTTCGATGCATGGAGCAGTGGCGCAATGCTGGCATTTCCATACCCAGGGAGTTCCCCGGGAAAAGGTCACATTGATCTTCTGGAGGGGGGTTCTGTCTTGAGGGATCCCCTGAGGATTGAAAGTGTTCAGCGCATGCATCCGGCAGGCCAGGACACAGGATTGGCATAACATACAGCGGTCCGGGTAAAAGAATATCTTTCGGTTCATTGGTCATGGAAGTCCGAGAGAGGCGAGCTTCTCCGGAGTAGGGATCCCTGTCTTTTTATCCCAGCCTCTGGCCTCATAATATTCATCCAGAAGCCGATCATAATCTTCCTGTTTCAATTTCGATCCCTTTCCAGGACCATCCGCCATCTCCTCCTCAAAAAAACGAGTTGGAGGATAATCCGATTCCCTCCCAAACCCTTCCCGGACATTGAAGAGTTTCTCCACATTATAGACACGTTCTCCACACCGGAGGAGCTCTTCGCTGGTCATCGGAAGGCCTGTGGCAGCCACGAAGATCTCATTCGCAAGCTCCAGGCCCCGCCGGATGAGCATGGGGAAGCTCCGTGACCGGTACCAGGCAAAGAGGCAGAGCCCCATCAGATTTGCCACTGTGATATAGTTCTCACTCCACGCCACCATCCTGCCTTTCCCTTTCAGGGCCTGCAGGTCGCTCACAGCAGGAGTTCCGAAAAAGGCTAAGGCCTCTTCGGGCTTGATGAATTCATCGATATAGGGAAAACCTCGAAGATGGCAGGATCCCCGGGTGGCTACGGCGTAGGTGAGGGCCCGGGTCGGCAAGCTCCGGGGATCGCTGGCATCCACCTCCAGACCCTTGACATGGATGGCATAATAATCGGCATTCAACCGTTGACCCATGATCCTTGTCCCTTCCGATAGAAGATCTCCGAATCCTTTTCGATAAGGGATTTTCTCGATGAAGTGAAGTAGCGCCTCTCCATTTCCGAAGACGAGCTCGATGCCGTCCACCTGATCCTTTTTCAGGATTCCCCGCTCGTAGAGCTCCATGGCCATGGCAATGGAGGACCCGGCTGTCTGCTCATCGATCCCATATTCGTCACAGAGGTAGTGGGCGCGGAGAATCACGGCTGGATCGGTGATATAGGTTTTTGCCCCCAGGGCATTGATCGTGTCGTACTCCGGTCCTTTCGTATAGGTGGGCGATAAAGGTCCCTGTTCAATGGCTGAATATCTTCGACATCGAACCATACAGCCCATACACCCCATGACCTTCAATAAAAATTTTTCACGGAAGGTCTCACCGCTGATCTTCTCCCAGCCATCGATCGTGGCCCGCTGGAAGTTCTTCGCACCCCAGATGCCCAGCTTCTGCCGGTGAGCAACCAGGTTGGGGGTTCCCAGCTTCCGGAGGGTCTCTGTCCAGACCTCTCCATCCAGAGATTCTCGATAGGCGTCGATCGCCTCTTTGAAGCGTTTGGGATCGGCAATGCCAACATCCCGTGAACCGCGAACAGCGACGGCCTTCAGATTCTTTGAACCCATCACCGCTCCCACGCCTGTCCTTCCTCCAACGCTCTCTTCATCCGTGACGATGCAGGCGTAACGGACTAGGTTCTCCCCGCCAGGCCCAATGGTACAGATATGAATATCCTCATCGCCGATCTCCTCTTTTAGAAGTAGGCTGGTCTCATGGATCCTAAGACCCCATAGCCGCTTCGCCGAACGGAGTTCAGCCTTTCCATCTTCCACCCAGAGGTAGACCGGTTCGGGTGACCGTCCTTTAAAGACGATGGCGTCGAGGCCAGCATATTTCAGCTCCGGGGCCCAGTAACCACCGGAACTGGCGTCTCCCAATGCGCCGGTGAGCGGTGATTTTGCAGCTACGATCAAACGGCTTGCAGAAGGGGCAGGGGTGCCATTTAAAGGTCCTGTGGCCAGGATGACCAGATTATCAGGAGAGAATGGATCGATTCCCGGATTCAATTCATCCAGAAGCATCCTCGAGCTGAATCCTCTTCCACCGATATACTTCAGAGCAAAGTCTCGATCCAGAGGTTTTCTCTGGATTGAACCATCTGTCAGATTGACATATAAGATCTGTCCGGCATAACCGCCACGAAACAGACTCACCTCTCTCCCTCTCCTTTCATGACAGATCGACCTATTTCTCTTCCCCAACCGATCTTAAGAATTTTGCAAATTCCCTCATCCGATGCGATGCCTGTTGACCGGCATCGGTGAGCTTGAGGACCTTGGCTGGACAATAGGCGACGCATTGAGGGTCTCCATTGCAAAGATCGCATTTAGAAGCGATTCCATCGACGGCATCCAGGGTGATGGCTCCGACCGGGCAGACATTGACACACATCGCGCAACCGATGCAAAGGTCTTCCTTCACCAGAACCATTCCCTCGACTTCCTTCCGGTGGATGGCACCGGTAGGACAGATCCTCAGGCATGGCGGATCCTCGCAATTGAGGCAGGTGACCGGGATGTCTTCTCCCTGTCCCAGCAGAATGATTTTGATCCTTGCCCGCCTGGGATTCCCCGTCTGGTGGTGGTGAAATGTGCACATCAATTCGCACATCCGGCAGCGACTGCAGATGCTTTCCGGGTCCTTGCGGTTTTCAAAATAGCCGATCCTCTGTTTCGTCACCTCACCCTCCCGAAACAAAGTATAACAGGTTTACCTTATCTCTGTCTTGAAGGGGTATGTCTTTTTGATTGAGAGCATTCCCTGTGAATATTCGATCATTGATCATGACCATCAACCCTGAAATCACCTCGTCCTCCCCCTTTTCAAAAAGGAGGGCCTCCATCTTCTCTCCATAGACTGAAGAGAGATGCCGGAGCAACGCCTTCCCCGTCGTCTCGTCTTCCCTTAATTTAACAGAAAGGTGTTTTGCGGAACAAATGGTTTGAAAGACAGGACTAAGCTCGACCTCAACCTCAATATGAAACGCCACGTCCCTTCCTCTCCATTTCTTAAATGATTTTCCCTCTCTCTTGGGAACCCGGTGGATCTTCGGGTTTTTTTCTAAATATTGTATGCAATTTTAGGTAAAATATTTTTATCCTTCCTCCCCGATTTTGTCAAGAAAAAACAGATTTTAAAAAAAATCCTTCAACTCGACCCGGACTAAGAAGGCTACATTCCAATAAATGCCTGTTAAATTCAACATATTAATTAAAAACGGAAAAATCGGATTTTAAACGGTTGAATTTTCTTGAAAATAATATTGACAAAACAAAAATAATTTTGTATACGTTTTTCAAAAATAAAGTTAACTATTTTTATGCGGTCGCGTCCAACGATAAATCATATCACCTCTGAACTCCGGCAACAAATTATTGCCCGCGAGATCTCCCCTGGCGGCAAACTTTCCGAAAATTTGCTCTCCCAAAAATGGAAGGTAAGCCGTACGCCGATCCGGGAAGCCTTAAGAAGACTGGAGTCAGAAGGTCTTGTATCCTCTCTCCATTATAAGGGCTTTGTTGTCAATTCGATTTCGATCGAGGATGTTGAGGAGATCTATACCATCAAAATGTCTCTTGAGGGACTGGCAGGAAGATTGGCCACTCCGATCATCTCAAAAGATCCAGAAAAGATGAAAACCCTTCAATCTTTTTATAAACAGATGAAACATCTTGCTACGAAGATGGATGTGGAGGATTATAACAAGGTTAACATCGAATTTCACATCTCCATATGGCATTGGTGTGGGAATCCATGGTTGATAAGGATCCTCGACAATCTCAGTTCCCAACTGAACCGGTTTATTGTTCAAGCCCTTCATGTTCCCCGCCGAATGGAAAGATCCGTGAAGGAACACCGGAGAATCCTTGAAGCGTTTAAAAAAGGAAATCCTAGGGCCGTTGAGAAGGCTCTGGCCGATCACTTCAAGAAAGCCTCTGAAGATCTGAAAAGGGAACTCGTTAAAAAAATCTAAGAGGGAGGAATAACCGATGAAAGTTGCAGAGACCTTTTCGAAATTTATCACTCATACCGAATTTCATGACATGGATCCGAGTGTGATCGATTATGTCAAGATGTTGACGCTGAAACAGGTGATGGGGATGCTGGTCGGTTCAGCAGCACCCACCAGCAAGAAGGTTATCCGGTATATCATGGAAAATCCCGGAAGGCCCGAATGCGGGGTTTACGGATGTGGGTTTAGAGCGGATGCAGCCCAGGCCGCCCTGGCCAATGGTTTTTTTGGACACGCCTCAGAGATGGAAGATGACCAGTTTCCTGGAGGCGGGATCAGCGATGTAACGACATGGCCGGCCCTGTTGACTGCAGCGGAAAAGGGAAAACTTTCCGGCAAAGAGGTGATCGTGGCGCTCTATGTGGGCCAAGAGGTTCAAAACCGAATTGCGATGTGGGCCTCTGTGGGTACCGATGGCATTGGAATCTGTAACCTGCCATTTATAGGCATCTATGGCGCCACCGCAAGCTGTGCAAAGGCTTTTGAATTAACGGAAGAACAGACCAAAGCCTCCTTTGGATTAGCGATGGTTCAGGGGTTAGGCTACATCCATACCTGGGGAACCGACGCCCATTTCTGGGAATCGGCGACCGTCTGTCGCAACGCAGTGGTGAACGCCATCTTGGCAAAAAATGGAGCGAGCAGCAACCCGGTCATTGAGAAATGTCTCGATATGTTGACAGGCGGCGATAAGAACCTCGAATTCGACAAAATGATCGAAGGATTGGGAAAACCTCCTTTTTACACCAATAATACCTGGATTAAAAAGTGGGGTTTTTGCTTCTTTACTCACAATTTTGTGGATGTTTTGGCCGATCTGATGAAGAAGAATAAAGTCAGCTACGAAGACATCGAGGAAATGGTATTGCATTTTGACGAGTTGAGAACCGTGGTGGACAGGGCGGAGCCGAAGGATGCGGAGGACAGCCGTTTCAGTACCCAGCACATATTAGCCTATCAGATGATCCACGGGGAGTGCGGATTGGAGACCTGCACAGAGG
>JASEIE010000359.1 GCA_030024065.1 Thermodesulfobacteriota bacterium | reverse complement strand
GTATCTGGGCTCCTTTCTCCCTCAAAAAGGGGGAATATACAAATTTAAAGTTGAAACCTCAGCCGGCCATCTGGAGGAATCCATGGTCGTCACTGGACTTCTCGACAGTCTGGATGCTGCGCCCGATCACGAGCAGCTCAAGAAGGTCTCTGCCTCCACCGGTGGGAAATTCCTATCGAGGAGCGAGGACCTTTTAAAAGAGATAGAAGGTTTCGCCCGAAAGGGCGAGAGCCGATTCATTGAAGAGAAACGGTCCTCCGTGTGGGCAAGTCCGTTTGTGATGGTCCTCGTCCTGGGCTTTCTTATTATGGAATGGTATTACAGGAGGCGCTGGGGATTGGTATAACAATCACCAAATCACAAGCACCAAATAGCAAACGAGTTTTCCTGCCTTACCTGCACCAGAGCAGTAAAAGGCACATCGGCAGGTAGTAATAACAAATATTTTGGTCATTTGAAATTTGAGTTTGGAAATTATTTGTGATTTGGAATTTGGGATTTGTGATTTAGAGTGTAAGTTAGGAGGTTGAAAATGAGGAAACATTCAATACTATTAATAATTATCTTCCAAATTTTCTTTGTTGGGCAGGCGCAGGCTGCCTGTCGAAATCCCAATATTGTGGAGGAGGATCCCTTCGTCGTGCCTGCAGCAGCATCAGGTTTTGTCGAAATCAAGTGGTTCGGCCATTCCTTTTTTCAGATCACTTCCAGCAGTGGGACAAAGATCATTACCGATCCCTTCGGGGCCATGGGGTTCCCCATGCCTGAGGTATGGCCCCATGTCGTGACCATAGGAAGGGAGCATGGGAACCATAACAACGCTGGGCTTGCCAAGGGGAATCCTATTGTCCTAAGGGGTTTAAAAGAAAGAGGAAGTGACTGGAATCAGATTAACACCACTTTCCGTGATGTCCTTATCTATAACGTACCTATCCATCAGAGAGGATTCCCTGGATATGAAGGGAGTCTGAGGGGTTCCGCCTTCGTATTCGAAATGGACGGCCTCTGCATCTGCCACTCCGGGGATGTGAGCGAACCATTCAATGAGGATCAACTCCAGCTCATAGGACATGTGGATATTCTTCTTCAGGTTATCGGTGGAGTCTATACTGCTGGGCCGGAAGGAGCCAAAAAAATCGTCGAACTGTTAAAACCAAAGATCGTTGTCCCGATGCACTACTGGTATCAAATGAGTGTATTAGAGAGGTTCATTGATGGGCCTTACAGAGTTCGGTCTCTCAATACGAACAACTTTACCGTCAGTAAGGATACCTTGCCTCAAAACACGGAGATCATCATCCTGAAGGTCGTGAGAGAAGGTGATCTATGAAACCACCCTCCCCTGCTGATGGGGGAGGGTAAGCTTGCCTGTCGGCTGCCCACCGATAGGCAGGTGTGGGGGTGAACAGGAATTGCAAGCAAAGAGATATTTACCCTTTCTGATACTTATTGTTTTCAGTCTATTGTCCTTGCCCCCTATCTTTACTTCTCGGGTTCAGGCCGCCTGCCGCAATCCTAACATCACAGGGGATGACAGTCCTTTTCTGAGGTGGGCTGCAAACTCAGGGGGGATCGAGATCAAATGGTTCGGCCATGCTTTTTTCCAGATCACCTCAAGCACAGGGACGCGGGTCATCACCGATCCTTTTGGGAACATGGGTTACCCTATGCCCGAGGTATGGCCCCATGTGGTGACAGTGGGAAAGGAGACTGGGAATCACAATAACGTAAGACTCGCAAAAGGAAATCCCCTTGTCTTGCGTGGCCTGAAACCGGGGAGCGTTGAGTGGAATCAGATCAATACCACCTTCCGGGATGTCCTGATTTACAATGTCCCTATCCATCAGAGAGGGTTTCCTGGATATGAAGGGAGTATGAGGGGTTCCGCCTTCGTCTTCGAAATGGATGGTCTCTGCATCTGCCACACCGGTGATGTCGGTGAGCCTTTCAATGAAGATCAGCTTGAGCTTATAGGACATGTGGACATCGTGCTCCTTCCTATCGGAGGAGTTTCCACCATGGGACCCGAGAATGCCAAGAAGGTGTTGGAACAACTGAAGCCCAAGATCGCTGTTCCCATGCACTATTACCATAACATAAGCCTCGTGGAAAGATTTATTGATGGTCCTTACCGAGTTCGTTTTCTAAACACCAACCGTTTTACCATCAGCAAGGATACCCTCCCCGCCGTCACGGAGATCTTCATTCCCAAGGTCCTGAGCCAGGGGGAGGGCGATCTTTAAAATCGATAAGAAGGATTTGATTTCTCAGCGGGAGCAGGAGAGATAGAATCTATTCCTTCTTTGAGAGAAGATTGATCTGCCTCTGTCACTTCTTTATATTCCGGGATGACGATTCCCCTTTGAACCATAATACTGTAAATGATGTTTGAACGGTTCACCACATAGCGCTGATCTCCAGCGGGTTTCGTGCTTCGAATTTAGAATTTCTCCCTTCAAAAATTGTTACCATTCTGCACACGATTTCATTTGTGAGAGATTGACAAAGCGTATACGGTACCTTTTGGGCATATCAGGAGGATTGAGTCCTCACCCCCGGACAAATGAGTTGTGCCGTCTCTCGTATTGAATGGTTGAATTGGGCGTTGGACCGTAGTTATGGCCAGGGAAGACCACGGTTTCTCCGGGCAATACATAGAGTTTTTTCCGGATGGATGCCTCCATCACATCCCAGGAGCTTCCTGGAAAGTCAGTTCTTCCCACCGAACCTACAAAGAGGGTGTCGCCTGTAAAGACCATCCCGTCCATATAGAGCGACATTCCTCCTGGCGAATGGCCAGGCGTGTGAATCACCTTGAGCTCGACTTGGCCCACCTGGATGAACTTGCCTTCCTTCACCAGAATATCGGCAGGGGGAGAGGGGGTGGCCCTGAACATCGTGAGAAGATCAGGAGGTGTTCGGACAAGGAACCCCGCCTCTTCTTCGTGGATGACGATCTTGGCTCCGGTCTTCTTCTTCATATCCGCATTTCCCATGATATGGTCCACATGGCAATGGGTGTTGACGATATATTTGATTTTACTGATGCCATGAGATTTCGCTTCGGATAGGAGTCTTTCCGCATCATCCGAAGGGTCGATAAATAGCCCCTCCTTCGTCTCCTGATCTCCAATCAGATAACAGAAGACTGAAAAATTTCCGACCTCATACTGTTCGACGATCATCTTCTTCCTCCTGTGTTAGTTCTTCATAATATAAACGATGAGCTTCTTAACTTCAAATTTTTAATTCTTATGCGAACAAAAATGCGAAATCTTTTTCTTGACAAATATTTTTTAAGTTCATAGATAGGATTGATAGGAAAACCTACGTTACAGGGTATGAAAAATGAGAAAGATGGAGCTAGGATCGATGAAGAAGGTTGTGATTGTTAGCGGGGTGAGAACACCGATCGGTGATTTCGGTGGTGCCTTACAGGTGGGAAATAGGGGACTAAATAACTCAGCTGTTGGGGGGATTGTTTCTCTTTCTTTAGTAGGAAACCTAAAGAGTTTTTAGGAGGGTTGTCTCGAGAGGCACCTATTAAAATCTTCCTGTTTTATCTAATTGCCTCTCTTACAAGATCCTGTGTAAAAGGTGTAACTACAATTGCTAATTTTTCTTGAAGGTTTCCTTCTTTATCTGGCGGATATACGATCAATTCTTTATCTGGATATTTCTTATACTGGAATGAGTGCCCTGTTAAGGTCTTTAGTATTTTCATATAAAACTCCTATGCTTTTTGCTATGCCCTCCGCCCTGTGCATAGTGCTCAATTTGTTTGCAGGACCAACTTTTTTATGGATGACCCCAGTTCTTAAATCTGATATTTCGATTCTGCTGCAAATCCCCTATCCGCCCGATTGTTGAAGAAAATCATTATTGTAAAC
>JASEIE010000358.1 GCA_030024065.1 Thermodesulfobacteriota bacterium | reverse complement strand
AAGCTCCCTGAGCTATCAGCTTTTTCTTTCCAGGATCACCCATTTCCTCTTCTGGTGTAAGGATCATTTTGAAAAAGATCTTGAATCCGGTCTCCTTGAACAGAATTTAAAAAAAGCCTTTTCCTTATTTTGGGAAAGATCGGGTGCTCTCATTCCTAATTCTCTCGAAATTTCTGTAAACAGACAAAAAGACGGACAACCCATCGTCGTTAAGATGGTCGTCGAACCTTCCCGGCAGATGTTACCTTCCCAAGAAAAAGTGGAATTAGAATTGAGCTGGTGAAGTTACTGAACGATGGATATCAAAGATCCTTTAAGAGCGCTATGGGAGCCTCTTTAGGTTTTTTAAAAGGCGATGAGCTTTCTCAAGGTCTCTTTTTGCCTTCGGATGATCAGGATTCAATCGGAGCGTTTCCTCCCATTCTTCGATGGCCTTGCGCAGATCCTCAGACAGAAAATATTTGAGCCCCTTTGCATAGTGCACCTCGGCCTGATCCTGCAACCGCAGATCGGGTTTCCTGGATTTTGACAAGGAGGCGTGTTGATTCACCATCTCTTCGGAAGAGGTTCTTCTGGCCATTCTCTCCGGGATGATTTTAGGAAGTTTCAATGCCACTCTAGGCTTGATAAGATCCCTCCCGTCGAGGTCATTAAAATAAGCGACTAAAAAGTCCTTCTCGGGATCGCCATAGATTTCCTGTGAGATTTTTTTTGAGGTGTCCCCTCCTTTGGTTTCGTAGACGATGGAGTCCGGATCGTGTAATTTATATTTCAGATAATCTAAGGCTTTTCCATGATGGGAATTGTAGGTCAGTGTCAGGAGAAATTCTTTACGGGCTTCCTCGATTGAATTCCTATGGAAGGCTTCCAATCCTTTCTGAAAATGTTTCTCTGCCCCTGTTCGGATTTGCGCCTCTAAGATTTCTATTCTCTCTGAAACCTCTCTGTCTTTGGGAGCGAGTCGGCCCACCACCCTCCAGCAGAGAATGGCTTTCGTTAACTCTCCGTTCTTTTCAAGGTCAAGAGCCTTCCATCGATATTTTTGGACAACTCCCTGAAAAGGATCTTTTTCTACAGGGACTTCCTGATAAATGGGAGGTTTTGGAGGTGGATAGGTTTCTGCTTCAGGCCCTTTGCTGACAGGGGGCCGAACCGCACACCCAATGAGAAGAGTCATTAAGACAACGATGGGGAATCTCCTAAAACGAATGATGTTACCCCTTTCACAAGATCTCCGGTCTTTCATTAACGGAGTTCTTTGTCACTGAATGTGACCAAACTATTTTCAAAATCCTTCAAATTAAATGTCCCAAAAATCATAGAACGGTTGATTCGGTAAGGATCGATAAAAAATGGATTGCTCCCCCTTTCCACCGTAAAGGCTCCCCGGTAACCAACCTTTTTAAGGAGGGAGACGACCAGGTGATTGGCGTCCCCGTAGGGATAGGCCAAATATTTTACATCCTTATTAAGTTGCCTTCGAATGATTTCAGCAGATTCAGCCACTTCTTTCTTAAGAGCCTCGAAATATTCTCTAAAGGATTCCTGGCTATTTCTCTTGGTAAGATTTCGATGGCTTTTAGTATGGCATTGGATATCCATATTTTTTTTAGACATTTCAGCGAGGAGGTCCCAACTTAAGGTCTTGCCCCCAGGGATAATAAGGTCTGTATAAACAAAGAGGGTGGCCGGGTACCCATATTTTTTCAATACGGGAAAGGCAATTTCATAAGTCGAAAACCAATCGTCATCAATTGTGATCACCACCGACTTCTTGGGGAGAGGCCGCTTAAAATCGAGGAAATCGAAAAACTGATCCATGGTGATGACCCGATATCCGTTCTCTTTCAAAAATCTCATCTGCTCCTCGAAGGCACTCTCCTTTACGGTCAACGCATCGGATTTATCTTTTGAAAACTTGTGGTAAGAGATGACGGGGATGGTTTGATAACCCTTGAGACTCAATCCTCCTTTTTCTTCAATCTGGAGGGGGATGATCAGTTCCTGCCCGGGGCTGAGGAAAGTGATTTCATTAAACTCAGCGATGAACCAGTCCAGAGATGGATCGTTTAAATATTTCGAAGCAAGAGAAGAGAACGTATCTCCAGGCTGAGCGATGAGGGCTACAAAATCAGGAAAGATTCGTGCGTCGGCAGTGACTTCAGGCTGGATCTGGAGCTGGGGCTCGGGTGGAGGAGAAGGAAAAGGCTGTGGTTCGGGCCGGGTTGAAAGCCCTGCACAGCTTACCATGAGGAGAGCTGCAAAGACGAAGAGGCAATACAAATAGAATGGGAGTCGAAAATAAAACACAATGGAATCCCTGCCGGAATTTTTCTAACCACTGCCCTTTCTTTCTGTGACATGGAGCAGGCGGAAGTTTTCCCACGATTCAGTCCTTTGCATCGTTTCTCGGGGCGGAAGAGGTTCGACGGAAACAAGATTCTCTATGGATTGATAAACATCCTTGTTGATAATGATCTCACCCGGACCGGCCATCACATTGAGAGAGGAGGCCACTTTAAAACTCTCACCGATGAAAGTGGTTTCCTTTTTTTCATGAAAGCCGATAGAACCGGATAACACCACCCCTGAACTGATTCCAAACCCCACCTTGGAGAGAAGTTGATTCCCCTGCTGGCTTGCCTGTTCTAATGTTTTTTGCATCGATATCGCACATCGGATGGCCCTGATGGTATGGTTTTTTTGGAAAGGCGAGTTTCTGAAGACTCCGATGACGGTATCTCCCAAGAATTTATCAATATACCCTCCATATTCCAATATTCCGTCTGTAGCGATGGTAAAATACTCATTCAGGTCTTTCAGAAGCTCTTCCGGGTCCCGGGATTCAGCGTAGGCTTTGAAATCCTTAATCCCCGCAGAGAGGATGGTAGCCTGGGTTCTTGTCACAGGCTGATCCTTAACAGCGGGTCCCGGTTTTTCAAGTGGGGATGGTTTCCCGATGCCGTCCGACCTAAACAGAGTTGTTGGGATGGATGGATGGGACCATTTGCTGAAAAGAAACGCTATACCCACTCCCATCATCAGCGCCGTAAAACAGAAAAGGGCGATATTCTTGATTAAGGAGGTCTTCTCTTTCTTCATTTCATTGTTGATGGAATCGCTGGATAACCCCAGAGCCACCAAGCCTACATTCTGATTCATAAAGGTGATGGGTTTAGAGAGGAGTAAAACCTGTTTTTTGGATGGAATGATATCGGAGGAACTCCTCTTCTTATCTTTTACATGACCTTCTGTGTCTTCAAATTCGGTAAAATGAATCCCGATCTTTGTCGGATCGGTATGGGCCCTTATGACTTTTTTGTTGTCCATGACGACAGCATAGACGATTCCCTTTACCTCCTTCATCTCTTTAATGACGGTATTCAGGTTTAACATATCATTCTCAAGAAGAGGGAGGGTGGCTCTATTCGCCAACTGGCCAAGGAGCATTTGCCCTGTGTTCACTTTTTCTTGATAAAGAGTGTCCGTTTGCTTTTTAATAAAAAAAAGGGTCAGTGTGATAAAGACGAATAAGATCAGAAGGACGATGATCAGGGAATATTTAATAAAGAGTGAGACAGAATAAGGGGACTGCTTTTTTTCAGAGTGACAGAATGGAAGCATATCAGGAGATGTCATAGTTCAAAAAGGTTTTATCCTGTTAGACAAAACCCTCCCTCGACGGATTATTTTTTAGGAAGTTGTTTCGGCCCAAAAAGCTTTGGTTCTTCCTCCTCAATTTGAGAAGGAACAGGCTTGGGCGGCGCCTTCTCCGGTTTTGATTTCTTATAAAAGCTATCTACAAACTCTTTTGGCATCGCCTCCCGAGTCTTCAACAGGCTTTCCGGTATGAGAATTTTATTCCCTACATAAATCCGTTTGATAACGGCATTCGG
>JASEIE010000357.1 GCA_030024065.1 Thermodesulfobacteriota bacterium | reverse complement strand
TTTCAGCTAAACCGCCAAGAGCCTTACCCGCACGCACCGGAGGCAACGCTCGGCCTCCTTCTGTGCAACCGGGATCGAAAACCCCTTCTCCACTTCATCGAGGGTCCACTTTCTTGAATCAGGAGGAAGCATCTCCAACATCGCCCTCTTCTGGCCGCCCGGGTTTCCGATCTTCTCATCCTTGCTGTAGACTTTGATCTTCTCAACCAGAGTCTCCAACCGTTCGTCTTCCGATTCCTTTAACTCCTTTCCCTGCAAGTAGGCGTCGATCTTATCAGCCGCCTTCTTTCCATGGCCTCCTGCGCGGACGAGGACATCCGGGCCGATCACACAATCGCCTCCGGAGAAGATTCCTTCGCGGTTCGTCTGAAACGTTCCTTCTTGAACCGCGATGGTGGAGCGCTTTGTTGTCTTCACCCCGTCCTTCTCCTCGAGGAAGGAGAGGTCGATTGCCTGGCCAATGGCTGGAATCACAATATCAGCCTCGATGAAGAATTCCGAGCCCTTAATCGGGACAGGTCTCCGCCTTCCGCTCTCATCCGGCTCGCCTAATTCCATCCGGATACACTCCATGCCGGTCACTTTCCCATCTTTCTCAATGATCCGGACCGGATTGCAGAGGTAGTGAAACTTCACGCCCTCCTCTTCGGCGTCGTGGATCTCCACCCGGTCGGCGGGCATCTCCTTCTTCGTCCGGCGATAAACCAGATTCACATCCGGCTTTCCGATCCGGAAGGAGGAACGGACGCAATCGATCGCCACGTTTCCGCCACCCACGACCACCACTCTCTTTCCTTCGGGATAGGGGTCTCTTCCGAGGTTGATCTCCAGCAGGTAATAAACCCCGGGGATGAATCCCTTATACCCCTTGTCCTCTCCCTCCACGCCCATGGACGTATTGGTCTGGGCGCCCACGGCAATGTAGATGGCTTTATAGCCCTGTTCGAACATCTGAGAAAGGGTGATGTCTTTTCCCACCTGGGTGTTATAGCGGATCTCTGCACCCATCTTTTCTACGAGGTTTGCTTCATATCTCACGATATCCCTCGGAAGCCTGTAGTCCGGAATTCCGACGGCGGCCATGCCTCCCGGCTCCCCCATCCTCTCAAAGATCGTGACCGGATAACCTTTGAGGCTAAGATAGTATGCACAGGTAAGACCCGATGGCCCTGCTCCGATGACGGCCACCTTCTCGGAACGGGTGGGGACTCTAACAGGCTCCGGTTCCCTTCTCTTTTCAAGTTCGTAATCAGCCACAAATCGTTTTAGCCATTTGATGGAAACACATTCATCCACGTTCTGCCGCCTGCAGTTATCCTCACAGGGACGGATGCAGACCCTTCCTAAAACGCCTGCGAGACAGGTCGCCTCCCGGATGGCGGCAAGTGATTCCGTGTACCGGCCCTCCTTGATCAATTCAACATAGCGGGCAATGGGGAGATGCGAAGGGCAGGCGCTTTCGCAAGGGGCAGTCACCTTCACCTTATACTCCTCGCGCGGGCTCTTCTTCTTTGACTGAATCACTTCTGAGAACTGTCCTTTAAAATAGTCGAGTCCATGGAGCACGGGTTTGGGCCCGGTCTGGCCAAGGTTACATTTTGAACTCTTCAAAATCATCTCGCCTAAATACTTCAACTGGTCCAGATCTTCTGCCTTCCCTTCTCCTTCTGCAATCCGGTTAAGGATGGATGACATGATCCGTGTTCCCACCCGGCAGGGTGTGCATTTGCCGCACGATTCCTTCTGAACCGCCTCCATATAAGCCCGGACGAGATCGACCATATTGACTTCAGGATCCCGGATGGCGATCCCGTCCCAACCCACGAAGGCCCTGATCTTCTTCTCCTTGTCGAATTCAAGAGGAAGATTGAGATTGGGAACGGATTGTCTCTCTCCCTCCGGTTTTCCCCGATTATCGACAACCATTCCACCCCAACTGCTAAAGAGGATATCTGTCATAAGAACCTCTCGTTCTTAAAAATCCGAAATCCGAATATCGAAATCCGAAACAAATTTTAAAATTCAAATGACCAAATTATCAGAAGAATTTTTTCCGTTTTGAATTTTGAATTTCGATAATTTGAAATCGTTTCGAAATTCGGATTTCGTGCTTCGAATTTATTCTTTTTAACGATCGATCTCTCCCAGAACGATATCAATGCTTCCAATCGCTGAGATTACATCAGCGATCAGTCCTCCTTTGATCATCTTAGGAAGGGCGCTCAGGTTAGCGAAAGAAGGAGTTCGAATCCTGAACCTGGACGGCCGGTTTGAGCCATCGCTCACAATATAGAATCCTAATTCTCCTTTGGAGGCCTCAACACTGGCATAAACTTCACCCACCGGAGGCCGGAAGCCTTCGGAGACAATCTTGAACTGCCTGATCAATGAAGCGATGTCCCTAGTCACATCGTCTTTCGGTGGCAGGGTAATGCGTGGGTCGTTTGCAATAATGGGCCCCTTTGGCAACCGTTCCAATGCCTGTTCCACAATCGAATTCGACCACTCCATTTCCCTCAAGCGGACGGTGTACCGGTCATACACATCCCCAACCGAACCAATGGGAATATCAAAATTGAACTGCTCATAACTTGAATAAGGAAAAGCTTTTCTCACATCATACTTCACTCCGGAGCCACGGAGTGTAGGTCCTGTCACTCCAAAACTGATCGCATCCTCTTTAGAAATGACTCCAACCTCTTTAGTCCTCTTGAGCCAAATGATATTTTTTGTAAGCAGGGTTTCGTACTCTTTGATACGACCAGGAAGAGCCTGAACGAATGACTTGATCTTTTCTTCTATCCCATCCGGAAGGTCTTTAGAAACTCCGCCAATCCTTAAATAAGTGGGGGTGAGCCTCCCGCCAGCCACTTCCTCAAACATTCTCAGGACCATCTCTCTTTCCCTAAAGGTGTAGAGCAAAGGGGTCCATGCACCGATATCCATGGCATGAGTCCCCAACCAGATGAGATGAGCCGCAATCCTCTGAAGCTCCGCCATCATCACTCTTAGATATTGAGCCCGTTTGGGGATTTCAATGCCAAGAAGTTTCTCCACTGCTAAAACGTAAGCCAGGTTATTGCCCATCGCATTGGTATAATCTAAACGGTCGGTGAAGGGAATCGATTGATGGTAGGTCTTGCTTTCAGCCAATTTCTCAATCCCCCGATGGAGGTGGCCGAGGTGGGGAGTTGCCTTAATGATCACCTCTCCATCCAATTCCAACACAAGCCTCAACACTCCGTGAGTGGCCGGGTGTTGAGGTCCCATATTGATGGTCATGAATCGCGTTTCTGCCATTTTAAACCTCGGGAACAAAGGGTTTATCGAAGTCAGGACCTTCGGTTGGATAATCCTTCCTCAAAGGGTGGCCTTCATAACCATCCCAGAGCAGAATTCTTCTCAAGTCAGGATGATTTTCAAAGAGAATCCCGAAGAGGTCATAGGCCTCCCGCTCATACCAGTTTGCTACTTTCCAGATCGATTCAAGGCTCGCCACCGGTTCACCCTCTCCAACCTTCGTCTTCAGCCTCAATCGATCATTGGCCTTGAACGAGTAGAGGAGATAGACCACTTCAAACCTGGGGCTTTGAGGAAAATAGTCCACCCCGCAGAGGTCGGTGAGCATATGGTATTGGAGATCGGGGTCGGTATAGAGAAATCGACAAATCTCAAAAATATCCTTCTTCGGCACAGTCACATTAACTTCTCCCCGAAAGGACGTCACCTCCAGCGCTGAAGAGGAAAATTTTTCCTGCAACTTTTTCACGGCAGGGTGAATCTCATCCATAACTCTATCCTTTCACTTCGAGGGTGCTCTTGACATTCTTCCGATTGACAAGGCTCTCCTTTTCGATCTTCTTCTGGAGTTTTAAGATCGCTGTGAGCAAGGTTTCAGGTCTGGGTGGACAGCCTGGGACATAAAAATCTACTGGAAGGATTTGAT
>JASEIE010000356.1 GCA_030024065.1 Thermodesulfobacteriota bacterium | reverse complement strand
GGATATCGGTCTGAAGGTCAAGCTGGATGAAGCCAGATTGGCCGTTGCAAGAACTGAGTTGAGTCTGGCGAGGCAGAATTTTCAGGATCATAGAATCATCTCGCCGATCGATGGAATCGTCAATCTCAAGATCGCCTCCATTGGCGAGCACGTCAATGTGGCGCCCAAGGATGAGATATTGACGATTGTCCAGATGGACCCTCTGGAGCTGGAATTTTATATCCCTGAAAATTGGGCAGGAAGAATCCGCCCGGGCAGTCAGATTCAATTCATGGTGAAGGCCTTTCCTGAAGAGAAGTATTCAGCCAATCTGCAGTTTGTCAGCCCGACGGCTGACCCAGCTACCCGAAATGTGAAGATGAAAGCCATGGCTCCCAATCCCCATGATCGATTGAAACCCGGGTTTTTTGCAGAAGTCACCCTCCCTGCCGGAAGCAACCCCAATGGCATCACCCTTCCGGAATCAGCCCTTTTCAGCCAGGAGGGGAAAATTTTTATTTTTGTGGTGAAGGAAGGGGTTGCCCACCGGAGGGAAGTTGAAACCGGAACCCGGTTCGATGGAAAGGTGGAGGTGGTCAAAGGGATTCAAAAAGGGGAAAAGGTTGTAACCGTCGGACACGAACAATTGACCGAAGGGATGAAAGTAAAAATAAGCACCAATTTCCAAGCACCAAATCCCAAATAAATCCCAATAACCCAAATTCGAAAAAAATCCATTTTATTATTCGAAATTGGAATTTGGAGCTTATTTGGGATTTGAAATTTGTTATTTGGGATTTTATAGGCTATGTGCTCTACTCTTTGCTATATTATTTAGGGGAAAAACTATGTTCCTCTCCGATACCTCCGTACGGCGGCCTGTGGTCGCCACGATCATCACGTTAGCCCTCGTCTTTTTTGGAATCCTCGGCTATCAACGGATTGGCATTGACTTATATCCCCGAATCGATTTCCCCATGGTGACGATCACAACCACCCTCTTCGGTGCAGCGCCTGAGGTGATGGATACGGATGTGACGGACCCCATTGAAGAACAGGTCAATACCATCGAAGGGGTGAAACATATTACCTCTTCAAGTGGATATGGTTTTTCCCAAGTTGTGGTGGAATTTGAACTCTACCGGGATATCAACTCAGCGGTTCAGGATGTAAGGGCAAAGGTTGATGTGGCAAAACGCAAATTGTCTGCGGATATTGACCCTCCCATCATTGACAAACTCGACATCAATGCAAGACCCATTCTCTGGCTATCGGCCTCCGGAAATCTCCCCGCTCAGCGATTGGGGATGCTGGCCGATGAGGTGTTGAGGCCTCAACTGGAGTCGATCAAAGGTGTGGGTTCTATTATGTTAGGCGGTTACGCTAAAAGGGAGATCAGAGTCTGGCTCGATGGGAAGAAACTGGAGGCACACCGGCTCACATCGAGTGATATTTCAAGGGCCCTTCTTGCTAAAAATATAGAACTCCCCGGCGGGATCATCGAAAGTGTTGATCGTGAATTCACGGTCAGAAACCTGGGTGAACTACGAAATATCGAAGAGTTTAACAATCTGATCATCACCTATCAGAATGGATCACCCGTCCGATTGAAGGATGTCGGATGGACGGAAGATGGGACCGAGCCAGTCAGAACCATTGCCAGGTCTAATAGGGTACCAGCCGTCGGAATGGGCGTTATTCCCATATCCGGAGCTAATGTCGTGGAGGTTGCTGGTGGTGTCAAGGCAAGGCTTGCCGAAATCAAGAAGACCCTTCCCCCCGGAGTGGATGTCCACATCTCAAGCGACGTCTCACAATTTATTGAGGAGGCTATTTTAGATGTCCGGTATGACGTCTTCTTAGGAGGGCTCCTGGCTGCTGGGGTTATGTTCATCTTTCTCCTGAGCATCCGGAGTACGATCATCACTGCCATCGCGATTCCCACTTCTCTAATCGCCAGCTTCGGCGTCATGCATTTTATGGGTTTCACCATGAACTATATGACGATGCTTGCATTGTCGATGATGGTTGGAGTAGTGATCGATGATGCGATTATTGTCCTTGAGAATACCTATCGCCACATGGAAGAGGGGGCAGATCCAGTGACGGCAGCTCAAGAAGGGACGTCGGAGATTGCTTTTGCAGCCATGGCTGCCACTTTTTCTATTGCTGCTGTCTTCATCCCGGTAGCCTTTATGGGAGGGATCATTGGGCGATTCTTCTATCAGTTCGGCGTCACGGTGGCGGCCTCGGTAATCGTCTCTCTGGTGATCGCCCTGGTTCTCATCCCGATGCTTTGCTCCAAGTTCTTAAAGGTGGAAGTCAGGCACGGCAGGGTTTATCGTTTCTTCGACCGGTATTATGAAAAACTTGAAAGCCGCTACCGGAGAGGTTTAACCTTCTGCCTAAAGCATCGCTGGCTAATTGTTTTGATTGCAACGGTCCTTTTTCTGGGAAGTATTGCCATGCTCATGAATTTGAAGAGGGAGTTCGTTCCTAAATCGGATGAGGGTCGATTCATCATTCGTTTGGAAACACCGACGGGTTCGACAGTGCATTATACGGACGACAAAGTTCAAAAGGTAGAGGATCTGGTTCTCTCAACACCTGAGACTGAAATGGTTTTTGCAGCCATTGGGATTGGTGAACGTCAAGAAGTTAATAAAGGCTTTGTCGTAACGACACTGAAAAATCGAAATAAAAGGAAACGCTCGCAGAAACAAATTATGGTAGATATTCGAAAGAGCTTAGCCCGTATGTCAGGATTTAAAGCCTATGTGGAAGACATCTCACCCATCGCTGGTGGAGGAAGGAGGGGAGCCCCCCTCCAATTTGACATCAAAGGAGCCGAGATGGAGAGGTTGGAGAAAATATCCAATCAGATCGTGGAAGAGATGATGAAGAGTCCGGGCATCGTAGATGTCAGCTCTGACCTTGAACTAACGAAACCAGAGGTGAGAGTTCTTATTGATCGAAACAAGGCCGCCGATGTTGGGGTGGATGTTCGTGAAATTTCATCCGCTGTTCAACAATTGGTCGGAGGCCAGGAGGTTTCAAAATTTAAGGATGTAGAGCGGGCAAAACGCTATGATGTGAGGATCAGACTGATCAAAGATCAGAGGATGAACCCAGATGATATCAGCCAGATCTCCATCCGGACCCCCAAAGGAGGATTGATCAAACTGGCACAGGTGGTGAAGGTGGAAGAAGGGATTGGACCCAATCTGGTGAATCGAAAAGACAGGCAGAGGAGTGCTACGATTTATGCGGATACTACCGGAGGCAAAGTCCTGGGAGAAGCTATTTCTGATGTGGAGGCATTGGCAAGAAAATATATCCCATCGGGTTATTCTTATGGTTTCACTGGACAGGCAGAGGCTTTCAAAGAATCTTTTCAGAATCTGATCATGGCCCTCATCCAGGCGATCATTATTGTCTATATGGTTCTGGCAATGCAGTTCAACAGTTTTCTCCATCCCCTGACCGTCATGCTGGCTTTGCCTTTAAGCACGGTGGGCGCTTTCGGTGCGCTTTATGTGACGGGGGATACCATCTCCATTATCAGCATGATTGGTATGATTACCCTGACTGCCTTAGTGGTAAAAAATTCGATCCTCTTGGTCGATTACACTAACACATTGAGAGAGCGGGGGATGGAAAGAGATCAAGCCGTCCTTCAGGCTGCTCCGGTGAGACTCAGGCCAATCTTGATGACAGCAGTGACGACCATGTTGGGTATCCTTCCGGTTGCGTTAGGCTATAGTGCAGGAGGTGAGGCCAGATCCGGAATGGGCAGGGCCACTTTCGGAGGGATGTTTGCTTCAACACTCCTTACCCTCTTCGTTGTGCCGGTCGCCTATACCCTTATCGATGACATTCGTTTAGTCGTGAGGAGGATCTTTGGGATGGAGAGAGGTGGTGGAATTTCTACGTAATTGCCCATGGGGGTTAGGTCACTTACGAACCATGAAAATAGTCTG
>JASEIE010000355.1 GCA_030024065.1 Thermodesulfobacteriota bacterium | reverse complement strand
TGATGCGGCATCCAGTCTCTGTTTTTCTGGATTCCTGCTTCCGCAGGAATGACAAAAAAGTAATACAAAAATTTCAAATATTTTTGGTTAAATTTTAAGGTTTGGAGAGATGAGTCGAATATTGGTGATCGGCGCAAAAGGAATGCTGGGAAGAGATCTGACAGAAGAACTCCGGTTCTCTTTTCCCGACGAGGAAGTGCTGGGATGGGACATCGATGAGATCGATATCCGTGAGGAGGACAGTGCCCTGACGAAGATCGAGAGGGCCCATCCGGCTATCGTAATCAATGCCGCCGGCTACACTGATGTGGACGGATGTGAAGCCAACGAGAGAGAAGCGTTTGCCGTCAATGCGGAGGGAACGAGACATGTCGCCATGGGAGCCAGGCGATGTGGGGCCAGGGCGATCTATCTGAGCACCGACTATGTCTTCGATGGAGGAAAGCAAGAGCCTTATGTGGAAGAGGATCCCCCCCGTCCCCTCAGTATCTATGGCCATTCGAAACGGAAAGGGGAACAGTATATTCAAGAGCTGGGAGGAGATGGTTTGATCGTTCGAACCCAATGGCTCTATGGAAGATATGGGAATAATTTCGTCACCGCCATTCTCCGACAGGCAGGGGAGAAAAAAGCCCTTTCGATCGTGGACGACCAGATCGGGTCTCCCACTTACACTGTTGATCTCTCCAGGGCCATCACCATTTTGATCCGGCGAAAAGCCAGAGGGATTTTTCATGTGGCCAACAGCGAGTCCTGTTCCTGGCATACCTTTGGTCAGGCGATCCTGAAATGTTCAGGGTTGGAAGAAGTAAAAGTGACTCCCATCTCCACAAGGGAATCGAACAGAAAAGCCCTTCGGCCTTCGTTCTCGGTTCTCAACACACGGAGGTTTAGGGAGGAGACCGGGATGACCCTCCGACCTTGGTCTGAAGCCCTGAAGGACTTTTTATCCATTCTTCGAATGGAGATGGAGCTCACTTAAACGAAGGAGTTGACGATGAACATCTGTGTGATCGGAACAGGTTATGTGGGGCTGGTGACCGGAGCCTGCCTGGCAGAGTTCGGGATGAATCTGATCTGTGTGGATAATGATGCTCAGAAAATAGATCTCCTCAAAGAGGGAAGAGTTTCCGTCTTTGAGCCAGGGCTCGATGTTCTTGTGGCGAAGAATACGAGGGAAGGGCGGCTCCGTTTTTCATCGAGCATTGAAGAGGGGGTGAAATCGAGCCTGGTGATCTTCATTGCTGTGGGAACACCTTCCAGGGAGGATGGTTCGGCTGATTTGCGGTTTGTCGAAGAAGTGGCCAGAGAGATCGCCTTGTGGATGAACGGTTACAAAGTGGTGGTGATGAAATCGACCGTACCCGTGGGAACCGCCCGATGGTTGAAAGAGCTGATCGAGAAGCATCAATCGGAGCCCGTTGCCTTCGATATCGTTTCCAATCCGGAATTTCAGAGGGAAGGGTCTGCCATTGAGGACTTCATGCGGCCGGACCGAGTGATCATCGGCGCCGAGAGTGATCAGGCGGTCGCCATCCTGAAGGATATTTACAGCGCCCTCTACCTTATTGAGGCCCCGTTTGTCCTCACTTCTCCCGAGACGGCAGAGATGATCAAATATGCCACCAATGCCTTTTTGGCGACCAAAGTCACCTTTGTCAATGAGATCGCCAATCTCTGTGAGCGGGTGGGTGCGGATGTCCACCATGTGGCCAAGGCCATGGGATTGGATGGAAGGATCGGAAGAAAATTTCTACATCCGGGTCCCGGGTATGGAGGCTCCTGCTTTCCAAAGGATACACGGGCCCTTTCGAGTATTGCCAGGGAGAAAGGGTACACATTTAAAGTCCTCGATTCTGTCATCGAGGTGAATGAAGAACAGAAAAAGAGGATGGTGGAAAAGATCAAAGACATGGTGGGCGACCTTCGGGGGAAGACCATCGGCATCCTGGGCCTCTCCTTCAAACCCAATACGAACGATATCCGGGAGTCCTCCTCCATTGTCATCATCCGGGGACTTCTATCGATGGGAGCAAAGGTGAAGGCCTTTGACCCGGCAGCAATGGAAGAGTCGAGGGCCATTCTTCCCGAGGTGGAGTACGGGAAGGATGCTTATGAGGTGGCCCATGGAGCCGACGCCCTGGTCCTGGCGACGGAATGGAACCAATTCCGGCGATTAGACCTTCTTCGTATTAAAGGGTTATTGAAGAATCCCATCTTCATCGACCTAAGAAATGTCTATGAACCCTCTCATATGAAGCGCTTGGGTTTCCATTACTGCGGTGTAGGAAGGTAAGGGATTCATATTGACTCGAACTGAAAAGGACTGGATCTTCGTCTCTGACGCCCATTTCACCGGGAGGGAGCCTGAAGAAATGGAGACCTTTCTTGGATTCTTAAATTCGGAGAAGGAGGGGATGAGCCATCTGGTGATATTAGGCGACCTTTTCGAATTCTTCTTCGGTTTTAAAGATGCCTCTCCAACCGGGAAACCCTTTCCTTTTGCCGACTACCTCCCCATCCTAAAAGGCCTTCAACGTTTATATCGCCAGGGCATCCGGATTAAATATTTCGAAGGGAATCACGATTTCTTCATCAACTCCTTTTTCTCGGAGCAATTAGGGATGGAGGTGGAGGTCTATTCCGAGGGGAATGAAGAGAGACTAGGAGAAAAAAGGACGTTCATCTCCCATGGAGATTCATCCAATCCGAAACTGTGGAGATATCGGGCCTTCCGGAGAATGATCAAGAACCGATGGACCTATCGTCTCATCGGGTTGGCCGGTCCAGGCCTCTCCCGCTGGGTTGCCCGGAGGCTCAGCGAAAGGAGTTATCAAAGATATCATACCGTTATTCCTTCAAGCCCCCCCCCGGAATTCAAAACCTTTGCCCATCAAAAGTTTTTAGAGGGTTTTGATGTTGTTATCCTTGGCCACTCCCACTTCCCGGAGGAGGCGGAAGAATCGATCCATGGGAAGAGATGCCTCTATTTTAATGTCGGGGACTGGATGACACATCGTTCCTTTTTACGGTTCAAGCCTCCTGATCGGTTTGAATTAGGGAGATGGGGTGATGGGGAGATAGGGAGATAGGGGGATGGGGAGGCACAGGGCGGTTTTTCTGGACCGGGATGGAACGATTAATGAAGAGATGGGGTATGTGAATCACCTCGATCGGTTCAGGCTCCTTCCGCGAGTAGGGGAAGCGATTCGATTGCTGAACGAGCGCCATATCAAGGTAGTCGTCATCACGAACCAGTCCGGAGTGGCAAGGGGGTATTTCCCGGAATCGTTAATCCATCAGGTTCACCAGAAGATGCGGAACCTTTTGGAAAAAGAAGGAGCCCATCTCGACGGAATCTATTACTGTCCTCATCATCCTGATGCAGGGGAGCCTCCTTACCGTCAGAGGTGCCGGTGTCGAAAACCCGAAACAGGATTAATTGAAAAAGCGGTGGAGGAATTAGATATCGATTGTTCTAAAAGTTATATGATCGGGGATCGGGGTGCGGATGTCGAATTTGGCCACCGGGTTGGGGCAAAGACCGTTCTCCTCCTCACGGGATACGGGAAAGGGGAATGGGAATTTAACAGAGAACAATGGAAAGCAAAGCCGGATGATGTGGCTCAGGACCTTTTTGAGGCTGTTCAGTGGATTCTTAACAGGGAAAGTAGAAAGTAGAAAGTGGAAGGTGGAAGGTAAGGCGAAACTTTTAAAAGGAGGATGAAAATGGCGCTCAGCAAGGAACTCCTGGAAATTTTAGCCTGTCCGAAGTGCAAGGGAGATATCTTTCTCAACAAAGCAGGGAATGGTTTAATTTGCAAGGCGTGTCGTCTGGTCTATGAGATTAAAGATGATATCCCTGTGATGTTGATCGATGAGGCACGGCCTTATCAGGGGGGGGAGGGATAAGGTATTTCGCCCTAAACCATGTGAGGTTTAGGGCCGCCATGCACCACGTTGGGTGCATGGCAGCC
>JASEIE010000354.1 GCA_030024065.1 Thermodesulfobacteriota bacterium | reverse complement strand
GGAACAGGTGTCCGGCTTAAATCGGAACGACTGTCCGGAATCAACGGTATACGCATCCAGTTTGGGGAACGGTCCTTCGATTCTATTGGATCAGATGAGATATTCCAATTCTTGGAGACATTCACAGGGAATCATTCCAGATCCACACGGCGTCTCCGATATTCCCAGCTCAAAGCCTTGTTCAACTTCCTCATCGACAAGTGCAATTTGAATATGAAAAATCCCTGCGATACTCCCCTTCTGTCCAAAGCCTTTAAGACCCCAAAACAGGTAGCCCGAAGGATTCTGGACAGGGAGGTCGTAGAAGAGCTGATCTACAATACCCAGACCCTCAGAGATAGGCTGATAGTGGAGCTTCAAGCACGTTGTGGGTTGAGAATCGGAGAAACGTTGAAGATCAAGGTCTCAGATGCTGTAGACCGGAGACTTGTCCTGAAAGAACCCAAATCAGGAAAGGAGTCAGAGGTGGCCTTCATGCCGGAACAGATTGCTAAACGGTTGCATGATTATATCCAACAGGAAAACCTATCCCCTGAAGACAGGATTTTTCCAATTTGTTACTCCACGGCCAGGGCATTGATCAAGAACTTGGGAGGAAGGTTAAATGTTGTTCTCACTCCCCATGACCTCCGGAGGTATTCGGCCACCTATGCGAGTCGGAATGGGGTACCGTTGGAGATAGTCTCCAAGGTAATCCTTCGGCACCAGGATCTAAAGACCACACAGGCATATTTGGGTAGGGTGACGGAGTCGGAGGCCATTCGTTGGATGGATGTTTTACATGGGAGATAGTTGGTCTAAGCCCACAAATTATCAATAGAAATCTTCAGTCTTTGGGGTATGTTCCAATGTTATTTCCTAATAAACCTGGAAGTTTTTTGTTGACAGAATTTAACCAAGGGCGTAGAGTTCTTCCGAAGTAAACGATTGACAGGTTTTACTAAAATGTGTAGATTTCAATTGGTAATTAAGAAGATAGAAGTACACCATAAAAATCAGCCACAAAGGGGATCTGATCAGGTTAAAATGGAGGGGGCAGATGAACTTATGTAAAAATCGACATAGCTTTTTAGCTCTTAGACGATTCTCTTCTACATTAGTCATTGCTTGCCTAATTTTATTTCTAAGCGTTCCAAGTATCTGGAGCGACACACCAATCAGTGGTGAAGCCCTACCTGGACTTGAAGGTTTTGATAAGGTAATGCTTAGGCTAATAGATAAGTATGACATTCCTGGTGCATCGCTGGCAGTTGCATTTAATGGGAAATTGATTCTCGCACGTGGCTATGGATATGCCAAAAAATCGTTGACAGGAAAAATACCCGTTCAGCCTCAGAGTCGATTTCGTTTTGCCAGTTTGTCTAAACCGCTCACAGCGGCAGCAATAATGCTGTTAGCTGAGGAAGGAAAATTTTCTCTTGATGATCAAATTATTTCGTTGCTTCAGGAACTTGGTCCTCAAAAAATCAGGGATACGCGCATAAGCCAGATTACAGTGCGGAATTTATTGGAACATCGTGGGGGTTTTGATAGTAACATAAGTGGTGACCCAATGTTCCTTAATCAACCCCCTTGCCCCGGAAATCTCAAGTCTTTCTTAGCTCAAAAGCTGGATTTCACTCCGGGTGAGAAGTACGTTTACTCCAACATTGGGTATTGCATTTTAGGGCGCGTAATTGAAAAAGTCACAAGTAAATCTTATGAAAACTTTGTTAAAGAACGTGTGCTTGAACCAGTAGGAGCGCACAGTATTGAACTTGGCGCTTCCACTAAATCCAAACCTAACGAAGTTAATTATTATGAGCTGCTGCCACCTTTTTATCAAGGAAAAAGTACATCACCATATGGTGGATTTGGTCTAGAAGCGATGGATGCTCATGGGGGCTGGATTGGAAGTTCAATAGATTATTTAAGATTTTTAACAGCAATTGATGGTCAGCGTATGCCTACGCTACTTAAACCAAATACTTTTGCAGAGATGCTTGCTATGCCGGATGATCCCACCTTAAAGGATAAGCCTACTTATTATGCAAAAGGATTTCTTGTTCGAAAACTCCCTGATGGTGGTAGAAATTTTTGGCATGACGGAAGCCTACCTGGAACATCTGCAATTGCAGTGAGAACGGCGTTAGGTTATGGGTGGGTTGCTTTATTTAACGGCCGCACTGACGATTGGAAAAAGCTAAATCTTGAAATAGATAGAGCTATATGGGAAGGCGTTCGTTCCGTGAAAGAACTGCCCGTAAACGATTTATTCAACAAGTACTAATCATCACCCACAATTCCACCCGTCATACTATCAAAATGATAAGAGAATTTGTCGAGCAGTTATTGCATATTTGAAATAGTAATTGTCAATTGTCGATACACACTGATTTTGAGGACTTGTAGGTGAAGTCGCCAGGCTGAAGCCAATCTGATGATGTTAGTCAAGTCAAGTTTCGGCTATTACACCATGAGGGTTTAAGGTGGTTGCCGATAATAATTTGTTCTTTCCTCTTTTCAAAAATCTTTCTTTTGAAATCCTCATCCATGTTTTCAATCAAAGGCATTACGAATTCCACCACCTTCTTTACCTTGCCGTATTCGCGCTCCAACGTCTCCATCTTTTCCATGAGTTGCCTGTTCTCTTTTTGAAGCCTGGTGGTCTGGTCTACGTCTCCCTTCTCTGCAATCTGATCGAAGATTATCCCCTTACGTTCGATGTATCTGTCAGGCATATCACTGCTGAACGCCCAACCATACTTGGCGTATAGTTGGTAACGGTTCACTTTGGGGGCCCAGTAGGTGGCTGAACTGTGCCTCGCCATAGGCGGGTTCGAAACACCATGGATAGAGAGTCCGAAATCCAAAAAAGAAAAAGTTCTTTATTTCAGGGCATGGGAATAATAGGGGGTTTATAAAGTTTGATAAAGTCCACTCTCTCAAAGTCAGAGTCATTGGATGCGAGATTGTTAATCTTCAAGTCTCCCATAATCTGAAGGGTGAGTGCATCATTGGAAAGAAATCCATATCGCCTTTTCATTTGCTGGCTTCTCTCCAGTGTCTCGAGGTTTGGAGACAAAATATCCAGATTGAATAGGGCTATTTTTGTGGGAATGTCTTCATGGGTTGCCAATTTCTTAACTACATCAGGATGGGCCTTTAAGTACCTTACAAGATCCTTCACTTTTATTTCCGGAAGGATCGAAGCAGCCTCGACGATCATCATACGATGCGTGATTTCCTGAATGACTGGTACCGAAGTGAAACCGTTGATCTTTCCCTCTTCTATTCGTTCCAGGAAATTTGAACAGGCAGGATTGAGTTTGGACCCTTTGGAAAAGTGGTAAATGAAAATATTGGCATCGATAAAAACCGAAGATCCATCTCCCAGATCCGAGAGGAGCATGTTAAGCCTCTTCGGGTAGAAATTCTGGAGAAAGGGCAATCTCTTCAATGGTGTCGTGATCAAGTCCGCTGAACATGCCGCTGGTGGCTCTAACCGCGCTTTCTCCTCCCTCAACGGTTATCATTACCTTCTGATGTTCATTTAATTTCAATGGAGACAAGGGTTTTAGAACACCGCCTTCATATACAGCCTCGATATTTCTTGACATTTCTGTACCTCCGAATCTATTCAACCAAACGTAATTCCAATTGTATGTTACCCTGAACAGAGCACGTTGTCAAATTACATTACCGACAAGGGTAATGTCAATGGCCATATGCTTGATCTCTTTGAACGCTTGGTGTATGTTAGTAATTGCTGCCGGCAGCATGGGGTACCTCCTATCTGTTGTTCTTGACGTGAATAACTCGATAGCGTACCCCATTTCTTTCCTTTGAAGCCACCCTTGAACGTCCCATCGGTTAGGATATTCCATAGAATCAAGATATAGAACTCTTAGGGCTCTAAAAATGACTCCACCATTTGCCCTACAATCCATTTTCTCTCCCAGGTCCATATCTGAGTATCCCCCTGACACAAAGATCGTACAATCAAGACAAGGG
>JASEIE010000353.1 GCA_030024065.1 Thermodesulfobacteriota bacterium | reverse complement strand
ATTATTCTAAAATCTAACCCCGCTGCAGAGCAGCGGGGCATTATTTCTAACGGGGCAAATATATTTCTCGCCAGGCGAGGATGATGGATTCTTGATGCACGGTTCACCTGCTTACCCACCAGTCACTATTCAATTGCCCGAGGAACCAAGGCAGGGTCAGAAATGGCCCTGCTTTATTTACGTATAGCTATCAATAATGATTAACCTTCAATGGTCTCTTGAAGTGAAGACTTGCAGGTGTAACCTCAAGCAAAAAATGACGCTATGGAGATTGGTATCTTCAACGAATCGAACCTGCCTGATGAGATCGCCTTCAACCACCACTCCATCCTAAAGGACTATTTCAGACGAGCTTTTTGAATTGCCTGTCCATCACGTTTTTGATATATTAGGTCAGCATGATTAGAACCTATTCTCTAAAAAAAATCGGGCTTTTTTGTTTGCTTCAAGGAGAAATTTTTCGGGAAGGTGGGTTTTAGGCAGTTGCCTCAAGGCCGAAAGCCGATCCTTCAACCTCAAAAACGCCAAAGGCGGCTGCTCCTCAAGCGCAGTGATCCTTCAACGTGGGGTTCTTGAGTATGCCAGCAATTGCATCTCTCGAAGATTTAAAAACGGCCCGGAAAGAAGGGGTGAGTATTTACGCTATGCGGTGGGTAGTAGGATTAGGTTGAATAGAATTAGATTTAATTGGGTTGACAATTCCGCATTCCGCATTCGGCAATCCGTATTTGGTAGGCCCCGGAACAATTGAAAGGTGAGGGTGGTTAGTGAATAGTGTAGACCTGACACTCAAGAACCTTTCGAAATAGAATCAATCTTTCGGAGGGCCTTGCATCCTATTTTTGGCTATGATACCCTTTTTCATATGGTTACAAAGAAATTATCAGAAATTCGTCCATTTATAGTTGGCCAAACAGGAATGTTCATGAAAGTACGCAAGGACAGAACTGACGATGCAGCGGCACCCTCGCGGCGAGAAGATGAGGGACAACGGGGAAAGGAGGTACGCAATGGGAGACAAAGGCAAGAAGGATAAGGACAAGGGTCGGAAACAGAAGATAAACAAACAGGAACAAAAGGCAAAAGGGAAGATAGCGAAGCAACCGAGAAGAACCCCTTGACAAAAAGCATGGTGAGGTGTCCGCCTCACCCATACGGTCAACATCGTCGTGTCCCTTGATGGACCGGCAATGGCGGACGGTGCTACCTCGGTGGGCTTTCCGGGAAGACAGGGGTTCAAACGCCTGAACACCACAATTCGTGACGAAGTCCGATGCCTGATGACGGGACTTCAGAAAGACAGAGAGGCCAACCATGCCATGCAGGCGACGCCAAATGGCGCGTCTGATGGCTGATGTTACACTCTTTTAATCCGTAATCAACGGCGCCGCAGAAACCCAATCCTCACCCTTTGGTGTAACATTGAAATTGATTTATTCAAAAATGGTCTTTTGGAGTTAAAGAAAGGAGTCACCCATTAAATTGACATCTTAAAATAAATCAAAAGTGCAATAATCAATGCCCCCATACATGCATATCCAAGACATCACAGCATTTCAACGGTTTATATTGCAATAGCTAAAGGGATACCCAAAGCGAAAGATGATGCATTAGAGATTGGAATATTCAATGAATCAAACCTACCCGATGAAATCGCCTTCGACCACCGCTCCATCCTGAGTGATTATTTCAAGCGAGCTTTTTGAATTGCCCTCCTATTGGGTTTTTGATATATTAGGTCAGCATGATTAGAGCCTATACTCTAAAAAGGATTTGGCTTCTTTGTTTGCTTCAAGGGGAAATTTTTCGGGAAGGTGGGTTTTAGGCAGTTGCCTCAAGGCCGAAAGCCGATCCTTCAACCTCAAAAACGCCAAAGGCAGCTGCTCCTCAAGCGCAGCGATCCTTCAACGTGGGGTTCTTGAGTATGCCAGCGATTGCATCTCTCGAAGATTTAAAAACGGCCCGGAAAGAAGGGGTGAGTATTTACGCTATGCTCTATGCGCTTTGCTCTATGCTTTACGGAAATGGCGCCGTATAATGGGCCCCAAAATTTGGACAGTGTGATAAGTTACACTTGGGAGATCAAAGGAGGAGGTCCAAGTGGAACGAATGCGAAAGAGGTATCCGCCTTCATTTAAAGCCAAAGTGGCATTAGAGGCGATCAGAGAACAGAAAACATCCGCCGAATTGGCAAGCCTATATCAGGTTCATCCGGGCCAGATTCGGAACTGGAAAGGGGTTGTCCTGAAGGGTCTGGTGGATCTGTTCAACGACAGGCAAAAAGGAAAAGAACAGGACAACGAGCAACTGATTGCCGAGCTTTACCGCCAGATCGGTCAGTTGAAGGTTGACCTGGACTGGCTTAAAAAAAAATCTGGACTTGCCTCATAGGGATAAGGTTTCGCTCATTGACAATAAGAATAGAGAGATTTCGATCAGCCATCAGGCGGAGCTTCTGGGCATCTCCCGATCCAGCGTCTACTATAAACCGGTGGTGGATGAGTACAATCTGCTGCTCATGCGCATGATCGACGAGCAATATACTCAAACGCCATTCTACGGTTCCAGGAAGATGGTGGCTCACCTGAGACGGAACGATTGTCGGGTCAACAGGAAGCATGTGCAAAGACTGATGCGGGAGATGGGCCTGGAGGCTATTTATCCGAAACCTCATCTGAGCAAGGCCGGTGAAGGTCATCCTGTTTACCCCTATTTGCTCCGAGGATTGATCATAACGCAACCGGATCAAGTTTGGGCAGTGGATATCACGTACATCCGGCTTCATCGCGGATGGCTCTACCTGGTGGCGATCATGGACTGGTTCAGCCGGTATATCCTCTCCCGGGAGACCTCGATCACGATGGAGACGGGTTTCTGCTTGGCGGCCCTGGAGAAGGCTTTTATGGCCAGTACTCCCGGAATCTTCAATACCGACCAGGGTGCCCAGTTTACCAGCGGCGCCTTCACGGACATGCTCAAAGGAAAACAGATCAACATCAGCATGGATGGTCGGGGCCGGGCGATGGATAATATCTTCACCGAAAGGCTATGGCGCTCTCTCAAGTATGAAGAGGTCTACATCAGGGATTATCAAGGTGTCTCTGAAGGACGACGGGGCCTTGATTATTACTTCAATTTCTACAACCATGAGAGGCCTCACCAGTCTCTCAATTACATGACCCCCGCGGAGGTCTATTTTCAAAGAGCGGCCTGAGGAGGAAAAGAAAGATGTCTGCACTTACATCTCTCTCTTCCAAAATTAACAACACCATTCACCCAGGGTGTAACTTATCTTTCTCAAATTATTGTCTTGACAAATGGGTCCACCTTACCGCATCGAATGGAAAAATGTGTGTGGAGCCCCACAGACAAGCGCGTTGCAGCCTACTTAACGCCTGTGTGGGGCGACATCCCGGCCAAGAGGTGGTGGCCTTCTGCTGCCGGGGCAAGCTGTGGTTGGAGGAGAGAAGTCCGGAGCAATTAAAAGGTGAGGGAGATTAGAATACTAATTCACATTTCAAGGCCTGACAGTATGCCGTGTAAGACACATGACTTGCCAGTTAAAGTCTGGCCGTGGGAATTCGGCAGTTCGCCCACGTAGTTGGAGGGAGGTGTTAAGGGTAACCTGAAGCACTAAGTTCCCTAACAAAGGCTCAGTGAGTGAGCCGAGCAAACCTGCGGGTTGCAGCGAAAGCGAACCTATAGGTAGCCTCGTAAATGGAGATGGAGTTGCCGACCCTGTTGTCAGGAGGGGAAGGCTGGGACACCTGTCCTAACGAAAACTGCCAGAACCGACAGGTGGACTCCCGGGGTAGCAGGGGTGACACGCAGGGGAAGTCTTGTGGGATAGCACGGGAGGCCCTTGCAGATGACATGCAGGGTGGTAACGGGTGGATATAAGGAGACGAAGTTCCAGCCGGTCTGCAAGGGAATCGGAGTTGCCCATAGTACCGATTGGATCTCGAGGAGAACAAAACCTTGGGAGAGGGAAGGG
>JASEIE010000352.1 GCA_030024065.1 Thermodesulfobacteriota bacterium | reverse complement strand
AAAATATTATATTGAATCATAGGAGTATTGATCCTCGTTTTGTTTGCGGCGTTTAAAACTTTTCTCCATCAAAAAAGGGGGGGTCCGACATCACCTGGGCACAGCTTTGCCACCCATCCATTGGAAACCGGGTACGACCTCAGGATGATCCAGGAGTTGCTGGGGCATCAGAATCTTCAGACGACAATGATCTATACCCATGTGGTCTCAAAGAATGTCCTTGGGGTCCGGAGCCCTTTAGATAAATAACAATTGAATACACTCTGCTCTATGACGAATCTTATTTCATAATTGTCCACAATATAGTATAAAAATTTATGATGAAATTCTTTTCAATCTCATTTGGCCTTTTTTTGATCTTCGTTCAGATTCCCTTTTTTGGCGAGCCTCCTCCTGAGAAAAAGGAAGAGCTATCGCCAGTCAAGGGATGGTGGGAGGTGAAATATTTTTCCATCGCTCCCACCCGATATTCAAAGGCCCGTGATGGGATCATCAAAGCTGAAAGTGTAGGCAGCCGTTCTTCCCTTTTTAAAGCCGTCGGAGAAAAGGAGAGGAATCTTTCCATCCTCTCCTGGAGATGGAAGGTCTCAAATGTGGTCCGCTCCGCGATTGAGACGAAAAAAGACCGTTTTGATGCGGCGGCGAGAGTGATGGTGGTCTTCGGAAGAGAGAGAAGTTTCAGGGGGTTTGCAAAAGAACCCACGGGTTTGAGGATCGAGTACATCTGGGCAAACCGTCTGCCGAAGGGGCATCTCTTTGACCATCCTGGAGAGGCGAACTGTAAAATTTTTGTCCTGGAGTCAGGCGAAGGCAAGGCAGGACAGTGGGTCTATGCCACGCGCAACATCCATAAAGATTTTAAATTGGCTTTCAAGACAGAGCCTCCTGGAATCTCAGCCATTGGAATTCAGACCGACACCGACCAGAGCAATGAGATGGTGACTGCCTACTACTCCGAACCCATTTTAAAGAAATGAAGTTTTAAGATTAAAAGGAGGACTGAAACGTTTTTAGTGTAGGTGTTACTTTGTAGGTATATAGGCAGCCGGCACTGTGCCACCCCATTGCCACTGAATAGAACCATCGCCATTTTGTATAGGGGTGAGGGCTAGCGTACGACCATCCACTTCCCCTCCAATATTATTCAAAGTTGTTTCAATCACTCCGGTTGCTACATCGATACTGGCAGCGCTAATCCTAAGGCTTCCCAGGCCAACCCCCAGGCTCGTCTGAATGGCAGCCATATCCGGACAATCGGGCCAGACTGTAGCGCCTGCCTCTTGTTGATAAAAACCCACAGACTTTGCAATATGCCCGACTGCATTAACCACTTCAGACATTCTTGCTTTTGTGGCGTGTGATTTATACATTGGAATGGCGATAGCGGCAAGGATTCCGATAATGGCCACCACAATTAATAATTCAATGAGTGTAAATCCTCTTTTCCCTCTCATCATGATTAACATCTAATAGGTCCTCTCACTCCAGAAATGTTGTTTTTAGATAATTCAGCATAATTTGTGCCAAACATTTTGAAAGAATGAGCGGCATTTATTTAATTGATATCATTAGTTAATTTCAAAATCAGTCTTTGGGCAATCCTTCGGAGAAATTTGACAAAAAGTCAAAAAGGGACATTTTCAGGCATTATTAAAGGAGAGGGAGGTAATCCGTTGAGAAAATTTTAGGAAGGGTTATTTTAGATAATAGGCAATGGCGTATCAGGAGATTCGGTCTTTTATGGCATAGGCTAAAGCCATTTTTCCAAACATGAAGAACAGTCCGAATATTCCTAATCCTAAAACAAATGCTATGGAGATCGATGCCGTTAATAATAATTTCATTTTTCCCTCGATTACACGAAGTCTGGATTTATCACCTTTTTTTAATTATTTCAGCAATATTAGTGCCAAACGTGTCTCGATTAAATAACCCTTTGATTTTAAAAAGCTTTTCCATAAAACTAAAGTTCAAAAAAGAGAAAAGTGCCATTTTTTGAGCTTTTCTCTGAAAATTTTACAATAAGCGATCGGAGAAAAGGGCTGAGTAATGGTATCAATACGATACGTGGTCAAAACGATCCCGGACCCAGGAGAAAATAGCTTCATTGTGCACCCAATCATCGATTCCATTTTCTTGACAAAGAGGGGATGAGTGGTTAAAATAGGCATATACCATAGGAGGGTATAGTATGGAGACCGGCCGACAGAAAAAGGATGTTTTGCTGAGATTGAAGAGAATCGAAGGCCAGATCCGGGGGCTTCAGAGGATGGTGGGGGAAGGCGCTCCCTGCCCGGATATCCTAACCCAGGTTGCTGCGGTCACTGCTGCCATCAAAAAGGTCGGGACGGCCATCGTTCAGACCTATATGGAGGAGTGTCTGGAAGAGAGCCGGAAAGAACCGGTTCTGAAGCAAGGGGAGACGCTGAAAGACTTCCAGACGGCAATCTCAAGATATATCGACTGGGCATAACACAAATGCTGAATTCGGAATGCGCCCTGAACCATGCAAGGTTCAGGGCTGCCATGTACCCGACGTGGTCCATGGCGGATTTCAGAATTGCAGTTTACCCATTGAGGGATCTGAAAAGAGGGGGAAAATAAAATGGCTTCAATTTTAAAAGTGAAGGGAATGAGTTGCCAGCATTGTGTGATGTCAGTGACCAAGGCCTTGAATCAACTCGAAGGGATTCAAAATATTCAGGTGGACCTTGCAAAAGGAGAAGTCCGGTTTGATAATACAAAAGAGGTCGAAGCGGACCGAATTACAAAAGCGATCGCTGATGCAGGGTATGAAGTGGTTCCGTCATAATAAAGGTTTAGGCTGAGGTTAAGGTTAAGAATTTTTATTTACGGTTCACGAATCACGGACACGGAACACGTTATTTTATAAATGAGGAGGGATAAGATGCCTATCTACGAATATCGATGCCGGAAATGCGGAGATATTTTTGAGAAGATTCAAAAAATAAGCGAAACAGGAGATTCGCTCCAATGTCCCTATTGCGGAGGAAAGAAGCCTGAGAAAGTGCTATCCAGTTTCTCTTCGTCAAAGGGAGCAGAATCAGGTTCTTCTTGTGGCCCTATGGGTGGTTCGACGAGATTTTCTTGAGCCTAAATGGAATGCCGGTAGTTCACCGGTATACACTCTTTTGTAAGAACATATGGCCTTAGGAGGGGATTTCACTTTATAAGACGCAATTTCTTCTTAATCTCCTCTGAGAGCCAATGTCGGATCAAGGTCTGATAGGGAATCGATTTAGTCGTCGCCAGTTTCCTGATGGCCCGAACCTGGAGGGGGTCTATCTTAATGGTTAAATTCTGAAGTTTTCTCTTTCTTTTTTTTGAAAGGATATCGCGATAAAGTTGTTCTTCCAAGCTAAATTCAACGGGCTCCTCCAGTAGCTCATTTAAAATGTTTGCCTGGTCATAGTAATCCGCCCACTGTTTAACCTTATCTTTTTCTTTCTTCATGATCCTTTACCTCAGATACTTTTTATAATACTGATTAGCAGAGGAACGTCAAGACCGAAACCGCATAAAAAATGACCAACCTGTTTCGGTTGGTCTTTTTGGGATATCCGTGGAGGAGAATAAAATCTTATCAATGACGGGATGGAATACTTTGAGGTATCTTTTTTGCGACAACCGTATAATATCTCCGTCAGGAATATCTTTATGAACATGGATTAAACCAACATTTTGATCCCATTCTTCCGGTCCTCTTTGCGTTGTAATCTAAAGAAAGTTTGACTATTCTTTCATTTTCGATAGAATTGGAGCATCATCGTTTGGAGGTGACTTGGAAGGGTGTGGAGTTAATATAAAGCCTATTCTCAAAAAGAGTGGGCTTTTTGTTTCCAAAAAGAAGCGAAAGGAGTAGAATGATCCCAGCGATTGCATCATTTGAAGATTTGGAGGTAATCAAAGGAGGTTTTCGCTCTATGTTTTTAGCAGTTTCACCTTACGACTTACGTTTTACGATTGGGGTTTTACGCTATGTTTACCTGCCGAAGGCTAAGTTATCCTGTAGGCAGGCTCTATGCCCTTGGCTCTATATGGCGGGTC
>JASEIE010000351.1 GCA_030024065.1 Thermodesulfobacteriota bacterium | reverse complement strand
CGCGAAGCTTCGACCTCCAGCGCAAAGAAGATTCTTGGCTTCTATGAAGCTTTCCAGAAACATCTCATTTTCAACCTTAAGCCGGATGAGTTTGCCGACCTCTATGCCCAGACCATAACCTATGGCCTATTTGCTGCAAGAACCCGGGCCAATGGAGCATTCAATCGAATCCTGGCTTATGATCTGATTCCCAAAACGATCGGTATCTTGCGCGATATCTTCCACTTCATCTCATTTGACCCGCCTGAGCAACTCCAGGCGACCGTTGATGACATTGCGGAAGTCCTCGCCGTCGCAGATGTCAGGAACATTCTTCATCAGTATTTCAAAGAGGACAAAGGAAGCGACCCGATTTTTCATTTCTACGAGACGTTCCTTGCTGAGTACAACCCTCAAGAGCGCGAGCGACGAGGCGTTTATTATACGCCCGAGCCTGTTGTCTCTTACATTGTCCGCTCTCTTAACGCCATTCTCAAGGAGAAATTTGGACGGCAGGACGGGTTTGCCACGCAATCCGTCACGGTGCTCGATCCTGCCGGCGGAACGCTCACCTTTCTCGCTGAGGCGGCAAAGCTCGCCGTGGAAGAATTTGTCAGCAAGTACGGAGAAGGCTCAAAGGCAAAATTTATCGAAGACCACATTCTCAAGCGCTTCTTCGCCTTCGAGTTGATGATGGCTCCATACGCAGCCGGCCACTTAAAGATGGGTTATCTCCTGGAAGAGTTGGGTCACAAGCTCTCAGGCGATGAGCGATTCCAGTTCTATCTGACAAATACACTTGAAATGGCTGAACTTGTTCAGACATCGCTTCCAGGAATGGCCTCGCTTTCAGAAGAATCCCACCTTGCTAACAAAGTAAAGAAAGAGAAGCCGATTCTTGTCATTCTCGGCAACCCGCCGTACTCCGGACACTCAGCAAATAAGGGCGATTGGATTAAAGATCAAATTGAGACCTATAAGAAGGTGGATGGGAAACCTCTTGGCGAGAAAAATCCCAAGTGGCTTCAGGATGACTACGTCAAGTTCATCCGATTCGCTCAATGGAAGATTGACCAGATCGGCGAAGGCGTCCTCGGGTTTATCACGAATCACAGCTATCTCGATAACCCTACGTTTCGAGGAATGCGGCAATCGCTGATGAACTCATTTGATGAAATATACATCCTCGATCTTCACGGCAACTCCCTCAAAAAAGAGAAAGCTCCAGACGGCTCTAAAGACGAAAATGTGTTCGACATTCAGCAGGGTGTCTCCATCGGCCTTTTTGTGAAAAGGAAGCGGTTAGACTATTCTCGCCGCCCTGAGCTTGTCGAAGGGCAGAGCATCCCCTCCAAAATCCTAATGCATAGTGAGATTTGGGGAAACCGGGAACAGAAATACCAGTGGCTGACAAAGCATGAATTGAAAAAAACAGATTGGAGCAGGCTTAAACCGGTTTCACCTTTCTACCTATTCGTTCCAAGAGACGAAAGACTGAATAAGCGATTCCAATCGTATCCGAGCATTCCAGCGATTTTCCCTGTGAATAGCGTAGGAATTGTAACAGCCAGAGATCATCTAACGATTCATTGGACTTCCCATCAAGTGTGGACAACGGTATTGAATTTCATCTCTCTTGATCCTGAGATCGCCCGCCAGGCTTACCGGCTCGGTAATGATGTTCGGGACTGGAAAGTAAAATTAGCGCAAGAAGATTTGAAGAAAAGCGGTCCAACCAAAGAGAATATTGTTACCATCCTTTATAGGCCCTTTGACATTCGGTTTACGTACTACACAGGCAGGTCAAAGGGTTTTCACTGTATGCCGCGTGGAGAAGTCATGAGGCATATGCTTGACAAGAACTTAGGCTTCATTACCGTAAGAAAGGCTCCCCCAAATTCTCTCTGCAACTATTTTTTTGTTTCAGAACATATCATCAGTAATGGAGCGATTCGCTCTGATAACCAGAGTATCGATACCTTCTTCCCCCTATACACCTATCCCAAAAAGGATAGGCACGATCTGTTCTCCCAGAATGAGTCAGGCGACCTCGTCCCCAACCTTGCGCCGAAACTCGTTGAAGTGCTGAAGTCAGCCTTCAAGAAAGATCCAAACCCTGAACAAATCTTCCATTACATCTATGCTCTTCTTTATTCAAATGCCTACCGGAAAAAATATGCGGAGTTTTTGAAGACTGATTTTCCCCGCGTCCCGTTCACAAAGGACTACAAGCTCTTTTGCATACTTGCCGAAAAGGGCGAGGAGCTTGTTGAACTCCACTTGCTCAAGTCCAAGAAGCTTGCCAACCCTATCGCAAAGTGTGAAGGCCTGGGCGATCTGCGAGTAATCAAAGTAATGTATGACCAGCAAAAAGAGTGTGTTCACATTAACCCTGAGAAATGGTTTACAGGTATCCCTCCCGAGGTCTGGGAATATCACATCGGCGGCTATCAGGTTTCAGAGAAATGGCTCAAGGACCGCAAGGGTCGGGAGCTTTCATCCGAAGAAGTAGCTCACTACACCAGGGTAGTAACAGCCCTTGCAGAGACAATCACCATACAACAGTCTCTTGACGATCTATTTGGAGAAGTCGAAACGAGCCTGCTCGATGTGAGGCTGTAACCAGAACCCAAGAGTCATAGTTAAACAAAGCCAAGGATGTTATCCTTTAAAAAGAAAGGAGGCAAATGATGCGGGTAAGTGATATTCAGGAAATTACCAAATTAAGTACTCCTGAAAAAATCCTGTTGGTTGAGGATTTGTGGGATAGCATCGCTTCGGATGAATCTGCTGTGCCTGTCCCTCAGAACCACATGGAAGAGTTGAACAGAAGGCTCAAAAGATATGGATCTCCCCCAGGAAACCTTTTATCTCTTGGGGAACTTCGGACAAGAATAGAAAAAAGGAAATGAAATGAGTCGTTTGCAGTGAATATATGAACCTGAAGAAAGTCAATTCCAGCATGGTATATGCAATAGGGTACGACCCCAAGTCGAAAACTTTGGAAGTGGTTTTCAGAAGCGGAAAGGCATGGGTATACAAGGAGGTCCCGAAAAAGGTTTACCAAGAATTACTAAAATCAGAATCGATTGGATCATACATCCGCGAGAATATCATCGATTGCTATCTATCATATCCCATTAGACGATAAAGTCCTTTCTCACATCAAATTTAAGTCCGCATTCCGCCATGCACCACGTGGGGTGGCATGGCAGCCCTGAACCTAACATGGTTCAGGGCGCAATCCACAATCAGATGAGAATCTCTTTTAAAGCTCCCATCAGGCAATGGATATATCGGAGCTTGCAGGTTTCTCCCATGAGGCCGACTCTCCATATTTTCCCCTTTAGCCAGCCCAAACCTCCTCCCACCTCAATATTATATTCATTTAAAAGCCTCGACCGTATCTTGGCATCATCCACCCGGTCCGGGAGAACCACCGAAGTCAACATGGGCAGGCGATACCCTTCTTGTGCAAAAAGTTTGAATCCGAAACCTTCCAACTCCATCTTCAAACGATCGCCCAAGGTTTGATGGCGACTGGATCTTGTCTCTAGCCCTTCCTCGAAGATAATCTTCAGCCCTTCTCTTAAGGCGTAGAACATGGAAGCAGGAGCCGTGTGGTGATAAACCCTCTCCTCTCCCCAATATTTTTCGAGTAAAGTCAGATCAAGATAAAAGCTCTGCACTTTTGTCTTGCGGGAATGGAGAACATCCATGGCTTTGGAGCTCACGGTGATTGGAGAAAGCCCTGGTGGAACACCAAGACACTTTTGGGAACTCCCATAGCAGACATCGATTCCCCATTCATCTACCTTCACATCATACCCTCCCACGGTGGTCACAGCATCCACCACAAGAAGGGTATCCGTTCGCTTACAGTAAGCTCCAATCTCTTCAAGAGGCTGTCTCCCCCCGGTGGAGGTCTCCCCATGAACGACGCCACAGACCTTGGCCTCGGGGTGTTCCTTCAAGGCCTTAATCATTTTCTCTGGCTCAATCATCTTCCCCCATTCCTCCTCCACCCGGATGACTTCTGCACCACATCGGGAAGCCACCTGAGTCATCCTATCTGCAAAGAAACCATTGACTCCAATGACAGCAACATCACCAGGCTCAACG